>CAJVWU010000089.1 GCA_913009755.1 uncultured Bacteroidia bacterium | reverse complement strand
ATTCTCTTTTCGGTATGGTGATTGTCTCTTCGATAGTTCAAAGAAACTTTCTTTTTTGCCCCCTTTTTATCCAGTTTGCAAAATTCATTCACAATTTATTGTTAATTTCGCTGCTGAGTAGTAACGACTTTTTTCAACGGTTTTAGCAGTTTTTTTTTTATCTTTCTGTGTCAGCCATTGATGAATATCCTTTATGGTTCTTATATCCGCAGAATTTTCCGGGGATATATGTAGGTTTTAGCTACAATGGATATCCAGCTTTGGCTGATGCAGAAATGATGTATTGTGTTTATCAGGAAGTAACTGTTGACGGATACCTTGAAACCATTGAGATTGGAGATGAAAAATATTATAAAAACTCAAATTATTATTACATCTACCCTAAAGCATTGCTGGATAGCATAAAAGGTAAATTCTATTATTTGGACGGTTTTTGTAATGACGTGTTAACTGAAAGTTATGTTTCAGCATTCTGCCTGGATACTTTAACCGCCAAAATATCAAAAAAGAAAATAGACATTTCAAATTTGTCAGCTCCATATTGGGTTAAAAATGAAACCTGGGAAGACCAGGAATATATTTATGGTGTAGGCATGTTTACCAGCCAGGGCAATGAAAATGACGCATGGAAGACTTCAGAAGAAAAAGCATTTTTTTCAATCCTGACTTCAATGACAATTAAGATATTTTCAATAAGTCGGTCTGATATTCTCAATATGAATAATAATATGTATGAAAAGCAGATTAATTATTTAAGGATAAGCCTAAAGTTTAAAATTCACGGCATTGAAGTTCTTGAACGCTGGCCTGATATTGCGAATACCTACTTTTATACTTTAGTTCGAATTAAAAAAAGTAAAATTGATACTTTTTATGACAAATGAAAAATGTATGAAAAACTTGTTATTTATATTGATCTTAATAAGCCTGCGATCCTTGTTTTTTGGACAAACAATTGAAGATTATAAAAAAAGGCAGCAAGAGGGGATAAAACAAATCCAACAGAAAAGCCGGGAGTATATTCAAAAAAAAGATAACGAATTTGAAAAATATCTCCAAACCGAATGGGGAAACTTTAATCTAAATCCGGGAAAACATTCATTTAAAGAGCCTAAGCCAAAAGAATTACCAAAATATAACCCTGCGCAGAAGAAGGAAAACAATGTCATTTCTTATTTGCCACCGGCTAATACAACGAAACCGGGAAACACATATAATAGCGATACGATTATTAGATACACAATACCAATCGGGGTGACTGAACCGGCTACTTCCGGCAATTTGACAGGATTCCGGTTTTATGGCATCAAAATCACTGTTTTTACAAAAGACTATAAATGCCCTCTTGTTAACCAGGATTTGGAAAATACAGACTTCTCAAAATGGTGGGAGGAGGCATCTGCTACCGGATCGCAAAGTTTAAGTAATGAACTTTTGTTCTATAAAGCAAAACTGAAACTGAACGACTGGGGATATTATAAATTAATAAAAGCTTATTCGAAACAACTTTGCCCTGATGAAAACAGCAGCATTTTATTTGCGTGGTATTATCTTAATAAAACCGGATATGATATCAGAATAGCATTCAGCGAAGATAAATTAAGTTTACTTGTTCCTTCCAAACAACAGCTTTACAATCTTTCATACGTAAGTTTATCAGATAAAATTTATTATGTGATTAATGAAATAGGGAACGGGGAAATAAAATCATATAAAACGGGATATGCAGATGCAACAAAAATAATGGACTTTAATTTGCTTTCTCCATTTGAAACTGGTGACAGCATTTTATCAAGAAAATTTACTATCAATTACAAGCAGAAAACATATTCGTTTCATTTAAATTATAATCCTTATTGGGTTTTGTTTTTTTCAGATTATCCAAATGGTGATCTGACAATTTATTTTGATGCAATAGTTTCTCCCCAGTTTAAAAACTCTATCCGTCAAAATCTGAAACCTATAATTGACACCATGAATGAAACCGATGCCGCTAATTTTCTTTTGGGGTTTGTTCAGTATGGTTTTGATTATAAACGGGACCAGGAACAATTCGGCCGTGAAAAAACTTTTTTTCCGGAAGAAACTCTTTTTTACCCTTTCTCCGATTGTGAAGACAGGGCAGTATTCTATTCTTTTTTAGTTAAAGAATTGTTAGGTAATCAGATAATCGGACTTCTGTATAAAAAACACATTGCTACGGCAATTTCTCTTAGCAAACAGAACAAGGGCGATTATTTATTATTTGACGGCAAACGCTATTATGTTGCAGACCCTACTTATATTGGGGCATTAATCGGCGATTCCATGACACAATATGCACAATCTGTTCCAAAAATTATTAAAGTGGAATGAATAAAATTTACCTGAAAACTTTATCGCCTCCTTCTCATCATCCACCACTATGCAGGTCAGTTGTTTCATTTGTTTTAAAATGGCTACGGATGCACGAATGAAATTTTATTCATATTTGGTGTGCGCTATTTGTTTACATGTTTGTTTTGTTCTGATAATCAGTTAATATTCTTTTCCGGTTTGATCTGGTTTGTCAAAGTTAGGAAATAATGTCGAAACGAGTTAAAAATCAGATAGAATTTTGGGATAGTGGAATTTGGAAAGGTGGGGAAATGCAGTGGTATGTTGTCGGTTCGCTGAAAGAAGGAATGAAGTAGGTTTCAATAATTCCTTTGCCTGATACCGTTTTGGTCAATAACAGATAATTTCTGAACAAATTGAAGTCCTGTTGTTGATAAAATATCATGGATCAATTGACCGGGATACTCCGGTGAATATTCTTTAAGTCTTAAATAGATCACTCCGGCAGGTGGTTTATATCCGTGTTTAAAGATCAGTTCTCCGTAATCGCTGTCGAACGTTATGATTAACCGGTTCTCGGCCAGGGCAATTTCCATTACTTCTTCATCAGGCCGTTTGTTGAGGCAGATCAAACAATAAGCCATCCTTCATACAATCCTGAATATAGCCAAAGACAGCTTTTAAATCATTTTGTGTAAGTCTCGGGTAGTTCTCAAGGATTTGTCTTTCCGTCCACCCTTGTGCCAGTAATCCGATCAGATGATCAACAGATAGCCGGGTTCCTTTAATTACCGGCTTTCCCAATAAAATATTTTTATCTGCTATAATATGATCTTTCCAGTTTGCCATGTTACAAAGTTAATTAATTTGTCTTTATTGGCCAATTTTATTTTTTAATTCTAATTGCAGAAACATTATGATTGTCAATCCGGTATGTCAATGATCACTTTGGTTCCTACCGGTTCGTTGGATGCATTATATAAATCCATAACACGATAACTGATCTCCGTTTTATTCATTTTTTTGTGGTAAGCAATGATCGTGTTCAATATTTCCAAACCTTTGCCCGTGCTGAATCGGGCATATTCTTTTGTTTTTTTCCTGCCCACTCCGTTATCGGATATTTCAATATGATAGCTTTTATTGTCAGCCGAAACCTTTATTTCAATTCTTCCGTCGCTGTCCAGATGTTTAATGCCGTGTTTCACCGCATTTTCAACAAAAGTATGTATTAATGTTTTTGGAATACGTATTTCCGTATCAACCTGATCAGATATATTAATTTTGAAATCAAACTTATTGCCGAACCTGAATTTTTCCAGTTCCAGGTAATTGCTTACATATTCCAGTTCTTCGCCGAGTGTTACCAGAATCTGATCAGAATTGATCAGTGTATCGCGCAACATTTTGGTGAATTTGCCCAAAACATTCAGCGCCTGTTTCCGGTCTCTTTTATCAAACAAGGTAGCAATGGACTGCATTAAATTCAGGGTAAAGTGCGGTGACATCTGGTTCTTTGCAGAAGTTAATTGCAGTTCAATGATTCTTTTTTCAGTTTCATATTTCCGTCTGGCTCTTGCTTGTTGTATTTTTTTCAACATAAATACAAGCAGGAAGATTAACAGATAAATCCCAAAATAAACTGCATATTGAAAAGAATAAAGTGGATTCTTTTCGTATTGAAAAGTGTAAGTGTTTTGCCCCGCTTGTAAAAAAAGTAAAGGTGGATTATCTTTTTTCATGATCAATGAAATTGTTGCATTTTTCATTGAAGGATTTGGTGTTGACAATTTTACAGGATTTGAAAAATCACTTCGGGCCACTATGAGTGACTGTGCCTCTGGCCCCCTAAAAATGATTTCATTGTTTCCATCCTGATCAACATCCAATAAGAATGGATTTGGATGAAGCACAACTATTTTTTTCAATTCCGTAATGTATTTCAGATTCAACTGTTCATCAATCTGATAAATCTTTCCTTCATTTGTCAGAATAAATAATTTATTTATTTTTTCGGAATTCTGAAGTATTAAAGTTGCATCCTGAAATTCATCAATAATCCGTTTCCGTATTAATTTTCCGTCAATATCATAAAGCCGGAGTTCATTTGGGATATTTTCAGTTCCCGAATGGATTTTTGAAACGCACAATAAATTCCCGTTTTCAATTTTTAGCGGCCTCACAATGATTTTTGTTTTGTACCGGCCCACTGGAACCGGAGTAAATAAAAAATTGAGGTCTTTATCCAAAACCAAAAGCCAGCAGCAGGTATCGGGATAAGGGATGCTGTCTTCAGGTTTGCAATTATCATACGCTCCTCCATTAAACATATATTCATCAAACCCGTTATTATTAATATCATAAGCAAAGGGTTCCACAGTTGTAATTCCTGTGTTTGGTGATCTCTTTAACAATTGTTTTGCCGGGTCAAACGAATAAAACCTTCTCGGCTGTTTCGTCATAGCTGCATTTATGGAAAAATTGATTTCAGAAATGCCATCATGATTCCGGTCACTAAATTTACTAAAGTATATTGAATGATCTTTCTGATTATTATAATCTTTATAAGTGTCAACAAAATAATCCTTTATGATTTCAGATTCATTTGGTTTGTAAAAAGGCGATATGATTTGTAAAAAGGTGGAATCATGATATTCGGTAATGAAAATAATCTCACACAATCCATCCTTATTTACATCATAAAAAGCATAGCCGTTGAACCGGCCCTTATAATTCCATTGATCAATGATCTTTCCATTTTCGCGAACAATGATTGATGGTGTATCGGGATTGAAATAAAAAAACCAGATTTCTTCTGAATTACCATCATTATCCAGATCATGATAAACAATTGTTTTGCTTTTGGACGTAATAGATGAACCAACTAAACGGGCATGAAATTCAGGAAATTTTTTTGGAATAAAAAGTATAATAATGCTACCCAGAATCAGGCTGATTGTGACCGGGTGCGATAAAACATCAATGATCTTCTTTGAAATCAACTTATTATAAGTTTTAGCGAATATACAAAATCCATTGAACAAATTTTTCCTGGCTTCTTATTCTGAAATAAAACATTTTAATTTGCGCAGGTTTTTTCCGGTATCAAACAATTTAGCGTTTGTCAAATCGAATTTTAAATTATATGAAAGAAAAAGGCGCCATGGACTTCCTGTCCCAAGGGGAATATACACTGGGAATCTGACAGGACGGACTCAATGCCGAATGATAATATCCAGCTTGCACCCGATGGCGGCTTGGGGCTAAAAACCCGCTGAACGGGCTTTAGCTTTCAGCGGGTTGAGAATTTACCTGACAGTTTTTCGATCCGCTAACTCCAGGGCGAGTTAGCGGATCAACTTATTCAAGAAAATAATCTTCAATACCTGGTTTTATTTTGTTATCCCTATGAAACTCAATGAAATCATTCAGAGTATAGAAATACCCAAGTACTTCTTCTTTGTCAATCTCAATGCTGTTTTTGGTTTCTTGCAAAAACAAATTGTAGGATGAATATTTCCAATCAGAATAATTGGAAACAAGTCCATGGTGGATTGGATTTCTGTGAATATACGTAACCATATAAACATAGTAGTCTTCATCATCAACCAGTTTTCTTTTGAACGGTTGTAAAAATAACCTGCCTAACCTTTTATGTGCATTATTAAACGATCTGGAATAGCTTATAAAAAAACTACTGAATTTTTGGGTAAGGTATTCTGTCTCCTTTTCATCATTAATTAAATCAGGAATTGCCTCAAACTCTTTTATCTTCAATAAGAAATGGAAATGATTTGGAATAAGGCAATAAGCATATAAATTTGAAATTGGCAGGATAAACCGTTTTAGCTTCTTCATAAAAAATTCATAATCTTTGTCTGTTTTAAAAAGCAGTTCATTTCCAACGGATTTGTTGTAGATATGATAAACTTCACCACAAACTAATGGTTCTTCGTTATTATTATGTTTGTTGTTTGTCATAAGTAAAAAGTTGAAATTATAATGTAAAAGTATGAAATCTTTTGGGTGTATGCCACAAAACCCGCTGAATGGGCTTTAGCTTTCAGCGGATTGAAAATTAACTGTTCGATAGTTTTTCGATCCGCTGACTCCAAGACGAGTTAGCGGTTCTCCAAAACCCGCTGAACGGGCTTTAGCTTTCAGCGGGTTGAAAATTAACTGTTCGATAGTTTTTCGATCTGCTGACTCCAAGACGAGTTAGCGGTTCTCCAAAACCCGCTGAACGGGCTTTAGCTTTCAGCGGGTTGAAAATTAACTGTTCGATAGTTTTTCGATCCGCTGACTCCAAGACGAGTTAGCGGTTCTTAAAAACCCGCTGAATGGGCTTTAGCTTTCAGCGGGTTGAAATGTTAGTTACCTGATAGTTCTTCGATCCGCTAACTCCAGGGCGAGTTAGCGGTTCTCCAAAACCCGCTGAACGGGCTTTAGCTTTCAGCGGGTTGAAAATTAACTGTTCGATAGTTTTTCGATCCGCTGACTCCAAGACGAGTTAGCGGTTCTCCAAAACCCGCTGAACGGGCTTTAGCTTTCAGCGGGTTGAAAATTTACCTGACAGTTTCCCGATCCGCTAACTCCAGGGCGAGTTAGCGGTTCTCCAAAACCCGCTGAATGGGCTTTAGCTTTCAGCGGGTTGAAAATTTACCTGACAGTTTCCCGATCCGCTAACTCCAGGGCGAGTTAGCGGTTCTTAAAAAAACATCCACATCTTTTTCATAATTTTACCCGGACAATCAAACTTCGAATAATATGCTTAATAAAAAAGACCTGAAACAAATTAAAAACAAAGGCATTGTCCCGGAAACCGTTGAAAAACAAATAGATCATTTCAAAAAAGGTTTTCCGTATATCAATCTTGTCGCCCCGGCTACCAAAGAGAAGGGATTGCACTGTTATTCGGAGGTGGAAGTCGCCGGGCTGGCAGCTCATTTTGATGAACATGTTGCTGATTACGAATTGCTTAAATTTGTTCCGGCTTCGGGTGCTGCCAGCCGGATGTTTAAAGTGCTTTTCGAATTCATGGAATCTTATTCGGGAACGCCGGAAGACATTGAGAAATATGAAGCGGACAAGTCATTTAACTCACCCTGGAATTTCTTTACGAACATTCATAAATTTGCTTTTTACAACCAACTGAAACAATCACTGAAAAATGCCGGGTACTCGCTCGATGATCTGTTGGAGAAAAAGGATTTCAAAATCATCCTGGAGTATTTCCTGATCGGAAAAGGAATGGGATATGCCCAGCTTCCCAAAGGGCTTCTTCTGTTTCATGACTATGAAGACGGCCCCCGCCTCGCTGTGGAAGAACACTTGGTGGAAGGGGCACATTATTCCACCGATAAAAAGGGGATTGCCCGGCTTCACCTGACCGTTTCGCCCGACCACCAGCAAAAATTCGAAGAAGCCGTCGCAACCAAAAAAAGAAAGTATGAAAAAAAATACGAAGTAACTTTTGATGTCAGCTTTTCACTGCAAAAACCCTCAACCGACATCATTGCCGTGGATATGAACAACGAACCGTTCAGAAATAATGATGGCAGCATCCTGTTCCGTCCCGGCGGACATGGTGCGTTGATCGAAAACCTCAACGACCTGAACGGGGAAATCGTTTTTATTAAAAACATTGACAATGTTGTTCCCGACCGGCTCAAAGGGGAAACGTTCCTGTATAAAAAATTAATCGGTGGTTTGTTGATGAAACTGCAGGAACAAAACTTTGAATACCTCGAAGCACTGGAAGACGGGAACGTGAGCAAGGAAGAACGGGGAAAAATCAGGGAGTTTGCAGAAAAAGAAATGAATATCTTCTTCCCGCCAGCTTACGATGGGTATGATGAAATGGAGCAAATAGATTTTCTGTACAACAAGATGAACCGGCCCATGCGGGTTTGCGGCATGGTGAGAAACGAAGGAGAACCCGGCGGCGGGCCTTTTTGGGTAATTGACGAGGACGACAATTTCTCGTTGCAAATTGTAGAATCATCACAGATTAATTTTGATGATCCCGGACAAAAAGAGATTGTCAGCCAATCAACCCATTTCAATCCCGTTGACCTGGTTTGCGGTACCAGGAACTTCAAGGGGGAAAAATTTGATCTTAAAGAATTTGTTGATCCTGAGACAGGCTTCATTTCCATAAAATCAAAAAACGGAAAAGTACTAAAAGCCCAGGAGCTTCCCGGCCTGTGGAATGGCACCATGGCCAACTGGATCACGATTTTCGTGGAAACGCCACTGATCACTTTCAATCCGGTAAAAACTATCAATGATCTGCTTCGCCCGCAACATCAGTAAAGAGTTTTTAGGAGTTTTAAGCGGGACGCTTAAAACGGTTTCTTTAGAGTCTGTTAAACATCCCCACGGACGTGTCTCGGGTAATGATACAAATCAGTTTCCCGATCCCTGCCCGTCCGGTCAGGCGGGCTTCAGGGCCGGATTTTTTTCTTTCGATTTTCTTTACCTTTGCTCTTTAAAGATATTGATAAAATGCCAAAACCCGAAATAACCAAAGACATTCTCATTGAGGAGCTTGTGGACAATTATCCCTTTTCCGTCCGCTATCTGATGGAACAGGGAATACGGTGCATCATGTGCGGGGAACCCATTTGGGGTACGCTGGAAGAAGCCGCCAGAGAGAGAAAATTTACCGATGAGGATGTTGAGCGTTTTGTCAGTGAAATGAAAAAACTGGCAGCAGAAGATACGGGTGAGGATACAACGGATGTGAAGATTGACGTAAAAAAGATGTAAAATGGAAAAGAATATATTAAAAACAATTTCATTTATTAAAAAAGGAGCTGGGTTGACCATATCTTTTGTTGTGATTCTTTTATTTACAATAAGTTGCAATTCAGTCAATCAGAAAAGCAAATCGGTTTCAAAAAGCAATGCCTACATTCAATCCATCCTTGACGACCGGGCAAAGCTGGAAAAGGAAACCGCCGACACAAACATTACACGTTTCAATGCCGAAGAAATTGCCCGGTTTAAAATCAAACCGCGGCAATATTTTTACCCTGACACCTTATACATCGTGAAAGCTGTTTTTACACTCGACACCAGCACACCGGTTTTCAGGATGCCAACCAACACAGACCGCAAACCCAAATTCAGAATTTACGGATACCTGGATTTTTCACTACACGATACGGCCTGCCTGCTGACAGCCTATCAATATATGGAAGACCTGTCAGACAGTGGTTTTCTGTTTATCCCTTTTGGAGATAAAACCAACGATTATACTACTTATGGCGGCGGCAGGTATCTTGACATACCCATACCCACTACCGATACGGTCATTCTTGATTTCAACAAGGCGTACAACCCTTACTGTTCATACTCCGACCGGTGGTCGTGCACTCTTGTTCCGCCTGTAAACATGCTGGATGTTTCCGTCCTCGCCGGGGAAAAAATTTACAGGACAGGGCATTGATGTTTGTTGTTAATGTGGGGCAAAAAGGTGTGCAGGAAAGCAGTTGGTGAGCACCGCAATTATGGGATGAGGAATGACAGCCAACACCATTTGGTCATCCCAAACCATGTGTTTTGTCTTTGTAATGACGGTGAGGAATCCCCCGGAAAACGGGTGCTCTACAAGGGGGTTTCTGTATCAGCGACTTCAGTTGTCGTTTTACCCGTTTTAACCCACATTGCGTAACATTCCCCGATAATCAAAGAAAACCGATTGATAACCTCATTTTTTAGTAACAAAAACCACTGCTTTTGTGCGCCTTGCACAGGTTTTTGGAGATTGAGAAAAATGAGTGAGAATAGAGGGCACTCATTACAAATGAGTGCCAGTATTTGGGGATACAATGCCAGAGTACCTGAACATCAGCAATATGCTCTTCTACGCTTATCATTAATGATCGTTTAATGGCAATCCCCTTTTCTGGTATTCCAACCAGTTTAAGTATTCTGATCCCTTGCGCTTTTCCAGCATCGTAATACAATCATTTACAGGACAAACCAGCATACACAGGTTGCATCCCACACAGTCGTCTTCTTTAATAGTATATTTATTGTAGGGATTTCCGAATTCCACATTGATAGCCTGATGTGAAGTGTCTTCACAGGTAATGTAACAAAGTCCACAACTTATGCATTTTTCCTGGTTTATGTCAGCCACAACATGATAGTTCATATCGAGGTATCCCCATTTGGTAAGATAAGGCACAGATTTGCCAATAAAATCATTTGTTGTTTGAAATTCTTTTTCATCCATCCAGTTGTTCAGGCCTTCGATCATATCCTCCACAATTCTGAATCCGTGCGTCATCACAGCCGTACAAACCTGAATGGTAGTTGACCCCAGCAACATAAATTCTACGGCATCTCTCCATGTACTTATCCCGCCAATACCTGAAATCGGCACTTTATTTGTATAACTATTCAGGCTGAGGGATGCTACCATTTTCAAAGCGATAGGTTTTACCGCAGGCCCGCAATATCCGCCGTAAGTTGATTTTCCTCCTACATTGGGATTGGGTACGAAATTATCAAGGTCAATACCTGTAATGGACTGGATTGTATTGATTAACGACAGAGCATTTGTTCCGCCTTCCACGCTTGCTTTTGCTGTAGGAACCACTGAATGCACATTAGGGGTCAGTTTGGTTATTACGGGAATCGTTGCTGTTTCCATCACCCATTCCACGATCATTTTTGCGATATCCGGATTCTGTCCTACAGATGATCCCATACCACGTTCGCTCATGCCATGAGGGCAGCCGAAGTTTAATTCGATGCCATGCGCACCGGTATCTTCCGTCTGTTTGATCAGGTCATGCCAGCTTTCCTTGTTATTATCGGCCATGAGCGAAACGATCACAGCCCTGTCAGGAAATTCACGTACCACTTCTCGTATTTCCCGAAGGTTGATTTCAAGAGGACGGTCGCTGATCAGTTCAATGTTGTTAAATCCCATTACCCGATGTCCATTGAAGTCAACCGCAGAATACCTCGAAGAAACATTTTTTACCTGAGAGCCCAGAGTTTTCCAAACGACTCCGCCCCAACCGGCTTCGAAGGCACGTAGTACATTATATTTCTTATCTGTAGGCGGACCGCTTGCCAGCCAGAAAGGGTTTGGGGATTTAATCCCGAGAAAATTTGAAGATATATCTGCCATGATTTTCTTTTATTATGGGTTATAAACAACATGATATTTCTGAATTATTATACCATCTTTTGGAATTTATATTAACTCGTTAATCTGTTATTCCGAGATACTTTAATATTGATTTGGCGCCTTCCTTTCCGGCCTCAACGGCATCTACGACTTCTTTCCCGCCATTTACACAGTCTCCGCCAGCAAAAACTGCTCCGACATTAGTAGTACAGTTCGCATCTATTCTGATTTTGCCAGAGGACAATTTGATTCTATTACTTTGCAACATATCCGTATATGGAACTTGTCCTGTTGCTTTGATAACCATATCCACCTCAAGAACAAAAGTTTCTCCGGTATCAAAAGGAAATTTTCTTCCTGAATCGTCCGGCTCCCCCAATTCCATTTTACTGCAAAGCAAACTTCTGACTTTTCCGTTTTCACCATGAATCTCTTTTGGCGAAGCAAGCCAGATAATATTACAACCATCGAGTTTGGCAATTTCCAATTCCTCATCAGTACAGGGCTTTTCCTTTTCGGTTCGGCGGTATATCATAGTCACTTCCCTGGCTCCCAAACGTTTTGCTTGTGTGGCTGCATCTATAGCAGTCATTCCCATTCCAATAACTGCCACCTTATCACCAACAGCAGTTTTAGAAAAGCCATCCTTCCGAATTTCATAAATAAAGCGGATGGCATCAACGACACCTTCTAAGTTTTCACCCGGAATTTCGAGTTGCCTCGTCAGGCCAACACCAATGCCAAGGAATACAGCATCGTAATTTTTTTTAAGGTCGGCGAGAGACAGGTCTCTACCCAACTCCTCGTTGTATTTTATTTCAATACCACCTATCGAAGTAATAAAATCGGTTTCTTCCCTGCAGAATTCGGGTGTAACCTTATAAGCGGCAATTCCATAGGTCATAAGCCCTCCGGCTTCGTTTTCTTTTTCATAAATAGTCACGTCAATACCTTGTCTCGCCAACCAATGTGCACAAGAAAGGCCTGCCGGGCCGGCGCCAACCGCGGCAACTTTCTTACCACGGGAATTCTTTCTCTTAAACAGGTTCCATTGACTTTTTAGGGCCATGTCTGTTGAATAGCGCTGCAGCCTGGCAATATGGATGGGGGGTTCCTGCCTGTTATGGAGTACACACGAGCCTTCGCAAAGTTTTTCAACGGGGCATACGCGGGCACAACTCCCTCCCATAATATTGGAGGAGAGGATTGTTAAGGCAGAACCTTTCATGTTTCCGGTTGAAATTTGTTTGATAAATTTAGGCACATCAATACTTGTCGGACAAGCCTTTGTGCAGGGTGCATCAAAACAAAAAAGACATCGATTAGCTTCCAGCAAGGCTGCCCCGCTCGTTTCAAAGGGAGGATGGATATCTGCGAATTTTTCTTTATACTGCTGCGCCGTCAATCGGTTATTTTTAATAGTCATTTTTTATGAATTTGGAATCAACAATTATCAGTACGCAAATAGCGAAGAAGTCTAACTTGACTTCATCGCTTCAAAAATTGTGATCGGAAAATAATTATAACTTAGTCAAAAGGCCATAAGTTTCGGGCCTGCGGTCACGGTAAAACTGCCAGGTATTTCTTACTTCATCAATCATATCAAGATCAAAATCTGAAACAAGCAATTCATCATTATCTTCCGAAGCCTGTGCGAAGATTTGTCCGCGTGGGTCAACAAAATAGGAAGATCCGTAAAATTTACCGAGGTTCCATGGTTTTTCTTCACCTACCCTGTTAATGCAGCCCATAAAATACCCGTTCGCGACTGCATGTGCCGGCTGTTCCAGTTTCCATAAATACTGAGAAAGGCCAGCCACTGTAGCAGACGGATTGTAAACGATTTCGGCCCCATTCAATCCGAGGCATCTTGCCCCATCGGGGAAATGTCTGTCGTAGCATATATAAACGCCCACTTTAGCATACTTTGTCTGGAAAACCGGATAGCCTGAATTGCCGGGTTTAAAAAAGAACTTTTCCCAGAATCCGCTGGTGTGCGGAATATGACTTTTGCGATATTTCCCAAGATAGGTTCCGTCGGCATCAATTACCGCGGCAGTGTTATAAAATACTCCGGGCTGCTCTTTCTCATAGACAGGTACAATGATAACCATATCATACTTTTTTGCATATTCAGCGATGCGTTCCACGGTTGGGCCCGGAACCGATTCTGCTGAAGCATACCACTTTTTGTCCTGGCCGGGGCAGAAATATGGCGTGTTAAATATTTCCTGCAGGCAAAGTATCTGAACCCCTTTTTTACCGGCTTCCTCAATAAATGGAATATGTTTTTTAAACATTGCTTCTTTGATTTCAGCAATACTTCCTTCACCCTCTGTTAAGGGCAGGCTCATCTGAATTAATCCTGATTTTACGATTCTTGGCATAATAATATGTTGTTAAATTTTAAAAGTATTTTTTTATAATGAAGTTGTTTAAAGCTTGTTTTATGTTTCATTTTTCGAAAAAACACTCAATTTGGTTTTAACTTTGAACAGCTTCAATCTGATTTTTTTGCAATGGAATAATCTGTTACACTGACTGTACATTCTCAAAGTATCCCCTTCACTTTTGAACGTTTAATGTATTTACCGTAACCTTTTTTAAGCTTACATTGCTCATTTTCAATGGCAATTTGTCCACGCAATAAGACTGTTTTTACTTTACCGGTCAATTCCCATCCTTCATAAGCTGAATAATCCACATTCATATGGTGTGTAGCAACAGAAATAGTATGTTTTGTATTGGGGTCGAACAACAGGATATCGGCATCGGAACCTATCGCAATCGTTCCCTTGCGGGGGAACATCCCGAAAAGTTTGGCGGGGTTGGTACTCGTAACTTCAACATATTTTTGAAATGAAATCTTTCCTTTGTCCACTCCCTCGGAAAAAAGTAATTCCATCCGATGTTCAATGGACGGGTGACCATTAGGTATTTTTGAGAAATCATCTTTTCCCATTAGTTTTTGATCCCAGTTAAAAGGGCAATGATCGGTGGCCACAACTTCTACCAATCCCTGGTTGATTCCTGCCC
>CAJVWU010000088.1 GCA_913009755.1 uncultured Bacteroidia bacterium | reverse complement strand
AAAATGTTTATTGACCTCTTCCGGGGCAATTAATTCTATCAGCTTTTTATGCAATTCTTCTCCCATTTTACCTTTTTCAATCAAAGGTAAAATTTAGTCCAGCACATCAAAATAAAATTTAGCCAAAGAGCATCGGGTCCGGTCAGAAAAAAACAGATCAAAAAAGCAACTCTTGATATCATTTACAATGAAGGGTTAAAAAATCTTTCGACCCGGAACCTGGCGCAGCATGTTCATTTGAGCGAGGGGGCAATATTCAGGCATTTTCACTCCAAAAGCGAGATCATCCTCTCCATTATGGAAGATGTGAAAAACGACCTGCTGGTAGAATTACAGCACATTGCAAACAAAAAAACATCTCCCGAAAGACGGCTGCAGGAATTCATCTGCTACCATGTTAAATACCTGAAAGAAAACAAAGGCGTTACGATCCTGCTGTTTACCGAAGCAGCTTATCAGAACAATGACCTGCTAAAAAAACAACTGAATGAATTTTTCCGGCTGATCAAGCAGCATTTCGGCAAGATCATCCACGACGGAATAGCTCAAAAAATATGGAACTGCGCATTATCGGTTGACAGTCTGGCCACCCTGTATATGGGGATACCTATTACATTGAACATTGAACTGAATCTGAACCCGGAAGTATTTACCTACAAAAATTTTTGCGGACAAATGCTGGTTCTGATCAAACGTGCATTGGTAAATTAAAAAGGAGTTTACGATGGACTACTTCATTAAAAATCAAAATCTGACAGAGGACAACCTGAAAGACGACCTGTTCAAAGACAGTATGTGCCTGGCGATCCACAACAAATTGCTGCGCAAAGCCGCCGTGAAAGAAATAGATGCGATCATTCATAAAACCATAATGAATGACGATGTTCCGTCCTATCATGACGAAAAAGTGGAACGCTATAAATTTTTATCTGCACTGTTGAAACAGATCACCCACAACCTCGACCGGGATTTTATCAGTCCGGAAGTAGCCAAAAAATGGTTAAAGTTTTTGTCGGTGACCGGTCCGTCAGCAACTGAAAAACTCGATTTTGAAACCTCGCGCCGGATCATCAGCGAAGCTCATGACATTTTAGGCAGCCGGTTCATCACCATCAGCGGCGACGAGCCGTTTTTGTACAAATCAGATGGTAAAAACCTTATTGACCTGTTTGAAGAGTTTAACGATATGTTCTTCCTGGTTTATACCAACGGCACTTTGATTACCGAAGGCCTGGCCCACAAACTGGCTGACCTGGGCAATGTAACACCGCTCATTTCAGTGGATGGTTTTAAAAAAGAAACCGATGAACGACGTGGCAAAGGCATCCATACCAAGATCATAAGAGCTATGAAAAATTTGCGGGAGGCCGGTGTTCCGTTCGGCATTTCGGTGATGGCCACCACCCGGAACACTCCCATTTTGCTTGAAAATGAAATTTATGACTACTATTTTAAAAAACAGGGAGCTACCTACATGTTCCAGTTTCAAATGATGCCCGTTGGCCGTGCCAAAAATGAAACCAGACTGATGGTCACGCCGGAACAAAGGTTCAACCTGTACAAAAAATGGGGGAAACTTCTGATCGAAGATCATTACCCGGTTGCCGATTTCCCGAATTCGGCTACACTCTCGGACGGGTGCATGGCTTTTGGCAGATGGAACGGATATTTTTACATCGACTGGAACGGAAATATCATGCCCTGTGTGTTTGCCCCTTATTATGTTGACAACATCAAAAAGCTGTATGCCGAAGGGAAAACACTGGCAGACGGCCTGCAATCAGCTTTCTTTAAAAACGGAAGACAGTGGCAGAAAGATTACAGTTTCGATAAAAAACACAAAGAGAATTTATTGATGCCCTGTCCTGTCCACGACCATTATAAAAGTTTCAAAACCAATATCATCACACCAGATATAAAAGATGAAGATGAACAAGCCGAAGCAGCCCTTCATGATAAGCAGTATGAGGAAACATTCATCAATTATGAAAAAGAGCTGCAGAATTTAACCTTAAGACTTTTCGAAGAAAGATATGTTCTCCGCATGGAGAATGTGAGTTACGAATAATTAACAGGAATTACGAACCTTTAAAATTAAATATCATGAAAAACGTAAAACAGAGTATCTTTAAAGAAGCGGTCAATCAGGTCATATCCAACAAAGTAATACGTGGTATGGCTGTAAAACAACTGGACAAATATTTGTATAGCAGTTTAATGGACATAGGCCGCCAGCAACTGAAACAGGAAAAAATGGACCAGTATGCTTTTATGACATCCATTGTTGACCAGGTAAGAAGAAACCTTGACAAAGGGTTTATCAAACCCGGGGTAATGAAAAAAATGGCACACGTTTTTGTGGGTGATTCCTATTCTCCCGACAGGCACAAAAAAATCAATCCTGTCAGGGAAGCTTACAAAGAAAAATATGGTGACTATCCGCCGCAATTCCTGGTGCTTTCGCCCGGCAAAGGGTGCAACCTGCATTGTACCGGATGTTATGCATCTGCCGATTCGGCTATTGCCGAGAAACTTGATTTTGAAACATCGAGACGTATTGTTCGGGAGGCACATGACCTTTTTGGCAGCCGGTTTATGACCATCAGCGGTGGTGAGCCGTTTTTGTACAAATCAGAGGGTAAAAACCTTATTGACCTGTTTGAAGAGTTTAACGATATGTTCTTCCTGGTTTATACCAACGGCACTTTGATTACCGAAGGCCTGGCCCACAAACTGGCTGAGCTGGGTAATGTCACCCCGGCTATCTCGGTGGAAGGATGGGAAGAACAAACAGACCAGAGACGGGGAAAAGGGGTTTATCACCGAATTATGAAAGCCATGGGCCATTTACGCGATGCGGGTGTTCCATTTGGGGTTTCTCTGACAGCCACAAGCCAGAATGCCGAAATTTTGTTGGAGGATGACTTTTACGAACATTTCTTTAACGAATTGGGTGTTTCGTATATGTGGCAGTTCCAGTTGATGCCCATCGGAAGGGGGAAAGATGTGATGGACCTGATGGTTACACCAGAGCAACGGGTAAAATTGTATAAACAATGGGTTCACCTACTTGAAGACAAACATTTCCCCATTGCCGACTTCTGGAATTCTTCATCGCTGTCAAGCGGGTGCATCGCTTACGGCAGATGGAACGGTTACTTTTACATTGACTGGAACGGAAATATCATGCCTTGTGTTTTTGTTCCTTATCATGTGGACAATGTAAAAGATTTGTATGCCAACGGCAAAACACTGGGCGATGCTCTTCAGTCGAAGATGTTTAAAAACGGAAGGAAATGGCAGAAAGATTACGGTTTTGAAAATCCCGAAAACAGAAATAATATACTGATGCCGTGTTCAATCCGTGACCACTACGAGAATTTCAAATACAACATCCTGACCCCGGATGCAAAGGGTGAAGATGAAGAAGCAGAAGCCGTATTGCATGATCCGGAATATGAAAAAATGATGATTGAATTTGATCAGCAACTTCAGAAACTTACCAAAGGTATTTTTAAAGAGAAATATTTGATAAAAGAACTTGTTGAAGATGAAGCCTGATCACTTTCATACGGTTGTTGTTGAAAGAAAAGACCAGATAAAGACTTTCCTGGATTTCCCTTCCTGGCTTTACCGGGACCAAGCAAACTGGATAAGGCCGCTGGATGCAGAAATCGAAAAGGTCTTTGACTGTTCGCAAAACAACTTGTTCAGACATGGAGATGCCATCCGATGGCTGCTGTATGATTCTTCGGGTGAGCCCGCAGGAAGGATAGCTGCTTTTTATGATAACAAAAACGCCATGAAAAATGAGCAACCGACCGGTGGAATTGGTTTTTTTGAATGCATAAAAAATGAGGATGCAGCCCAAACCCTTTTCGATTCCGGAAAACAATGGCTTGAAGAAAGGGGTTTGGAAGCTATGGACGGGCCGGTCAATTTCGGGGACAGGGATAATTTCTGGGGTTGTTTGAAAGAGGGTTTTCAATATGAACCCG
The DNA here is from genome assembly GCA_913009755.1 of uncultured Bacteroidia bacterium. Classification (GTDB taxonomy): domain Bacteria; phylum Bacteroidota; class Bacteroidia; order Bacteroidales; family F082; genus JAADID01. The sequence continues at coordinate 10,655 of CAJVWU010000088.1, read as the reverse complement.
TTTTCAATATGCCTTACAATTATCCTTATTACAACCACTTGTTTGAAAGTTATGGTTTCAGGAATTATTTTAACCAGTACACCTATCATGTGGCCGTGCAATCCGGTGTGCAATCCCCTGTTATCAGGGAGAAAGCCAAACGTTTACTAAAAGATCCAGGCTACCGTTTTGAAACTTTTAACTGGAAGAAGTATGACCGGTATGCCGATGATTTCATGACCATTTACAACAAAGCATGGGCACGGTTCCCGGGGATAAGCCGCATTAGAAAATCCCATGCCAAAGCCCTGCTGAATTCACTGAAACCCATCCTTGACCCGAGGACAATACTTTTTGGATACTACAATGATGAACCGATTGCCTTTTATATCATGGTTCCCGATATTAATCAGATCATCCGGAAGTTTAACGGGAAAATGAATGGGGTCAACAAATTGCGGCTGATATTTCAACTTAAATTAATGAAGAAATGCACACGCCTGATCGGTTTGATATTTGGTGTAATCCCCAAGTTCCAGGGCAAGGGGGTTGAGTCGGCTATCGTGGTGCGGTTTGAAAATGAAATATTTAACAAAAGGGTAAAGTATACTGACCTGGAAATGAACTGGATCGGCGACTTTAATCCTGAAATGATGAAGCTGGTTGAACAAATCGGCGGTAAAACCCATAAAATCCATATTACCTACCGGTATCTTTTTAACCGTTCAAAAGAATTTAAAAGGGCACGTAAAATGTCATAATAAATAAATAACGGAAGGCCGTATGTTGATATCTTGTTTCAATTTGCAATGATCATTGACTTTTTGGTACGATAAAAAAATAAAAAAATGAATGCTTTATTGATCAGTCCGGCAGGTTCCGACATTTACGCAAAAATGGGTGCACAACTCCCTCCTTTGGGGCTGGGCTACATTGCCGCAGTAAGTCGTGCCCATGGACATAAAGTAAAAATAACAGACCTCGGCCTGGATGCCTATGCGATGACACAAACACTTATTGATTGGGCCGATGTCGTCGGGATTTCTGCCGATACACCACGATATCCCGAGGCCATTGCCATCGCGGATAGAATTAAAAAATCGGGGAAAACGGTAGTTATGGGTGGTTACCATGTAACTTTTCTTGACCGGGAAACACTGGAAACCGGTGTGGTTGATTTTGTTGTCAGGGGCGAGGGCGAGGAGATTTTTCTTAACCTGCTGAATACGTTGGAGAATAACGGTGACCTGAAACGGGTTGTTGGTATTTCTTATATGGATAACGGCACTTTCCAACGCAACAGGGATGCCATGCCTCCACACAAACTGGATGAGATGCCTTTCCCGGCAAGGGACTTGCTGCCTCTTACAGATTACAAAAACAGGCTGAGCGGAATACCTTTTACCAATCTGATCACCAGCCGGGGTTGTCCGTTTAACTGCTATTTTTGTTCATCATCAAAATTCGGTGGCCTGAAATGGCGTGCCCGCAGCGCTAAATCCATTGTTAACGAAATTGAGCATCTTTATTATACATACGGCTATAGGGCTTTTGCCTTTATGGATGACAATTTTACGTTAAGCCCGAAAAGGATATTTGAGTTCGCAGACGAACTGGAAAGAAGAGGCTTGAATGATATTCATTGGTGGTGTTTTTCCCGGGTGGATATCCTGGTAAGAAATGAAAAAATGATAAAAAGAATGGCTGAAGCCGGCGCATTTATGGTCTTTCTGGGTTTGGAAAGTACGAATGAAGTTGTTTTGGACAGTTACAACAAACACATTGAAAACAAACAGCAACAACAGGCCATTGCGCTTTTAAGAAAATACGGTATAAGAATACACGGTAGTTACATTATCGGAGATGTTCGGGAAACAGAAGAAATGGTTTTGCAAACAATAAACTGGGCTAAAAGTGTAAACGCCCAAACCTCTCAGTTTTAAATACTTACACCTTATCCGGGGACGGCCCTGTTTGAATACATAAAAAAAGAAAACCGGTTTTTGCATCACAACTGGGAATTGTATGATGCCCTTCACCCGGTTATAAAACTTGATAACCTGACCCCGAAGCAGATTAGCAAACTTTTAATCAAAGCTTATCAAAAAGTGTATCTCAGCCGTGCCCATATTCTCAACTTTTCAAGTAACCGCGTTAACGGAAATAAAATGCCTGAAAAACCGGTTGGGGAAAAAATTAAAACCGTTATAAAAGCTATTCAATCTTTGATTATTTTTCGGCGCCAAATAATAAATGATAATCATGCGGCAACACTTCAAAAATAAAACCTGTAAGACCGGTGGAAAAACTATCAAATATAGCGGTTAAATACAGGTGGGCAATACTGGTTATTGTCGTGCTGTTAACGGCTTTCTTTGGCTATCAGCTCAGATACCTGAAGGTTGATTCAAACATTGTGGATTCGTTGCCCAAGAACGATTCGATAGTTCGTCTTTTTAAAGAAGTGGGCAAACGGTTTGGCGGTAATGAAATGGGCATGATCATCCTGCAGGACGAAAATGTATTGAGACCGGATGTGTTAAAAGATATTCGGCGAATTACAGATACGCTGTCCGAAACCAAGGGAATACTCTCGGTTACCAGCCTGACCAATATTATGAATATAAAAGTTGAGGGGGATAATTTTGAAGTCGGCAAACTGATCAATGACAACAACTGGCCGAAAAACCTTCAGCAGGCCGACAGCCTGAAAAAAGAAATTGAAGCCAACAAAATGGTAGCCGGTAATATTATTTCGAAAGACGGAACCGCCACTATTATTCTTTTTACTTTTCAGGATGACGTTGATATTGACGCGGTTTCTAAAATAATTATGAATAAAATTGATAAACTGCACCTGTCGGAGAAATATTACTTTGGAGGGTCGTCATTTTTAACAAAGTATATAGCCGATGTAATTTCCGATGACCTTGTCAAACTGATACCGATTTCATTTTTACTCATTGCTTTCATACTTTTTCTGAGTTTTCATTCCATTCGGGGAATTATTCTTCCTTTGTTAACAGCCGGTTTCGCCATTATCTGGGCATTGGGTATTTTTGTGATGGCCGGGCTTAAGCTTTCGATGGTTTCAAACAATGTCCCCATCATCATCCTGGCAGTGGGCAGTGCGTATGCCATTCATGTGTTGAACCGGATCAACCAGTGCAGGGAAAAAGATACAAAAAAGGCCATTGCCAGGGCCTTGTCGTTTATGATCGTTCCGGTAACCTTAACCGCATTGACCACAATGATTGGCTTTTTATCATTCATTTTCGGTGCCTATCTGACCATGATCCGCGATTTTGGCCTGCTGGCTGCTCTGGGTACTTTTTTTGCGGCCGTATTGGCATTGACTTTTGTTCCGGCCATGATAGCCATTTTCCCGGCCAAAAGAAAAGAAGGAGGCGGTATTGTGTCGGGAAACAGGAAATCGTTGATGACCCAATATATCCTGGTGCCGTTAAATAAATTGGTTACCAAACATAGCCATGCCGTTTTGTTTGTCTGGATTTTGCTTTTTGCGATAAGTGTAGTTGGTATATTTATGATAAAACGGAGTGTCAGTGTCAGCGGATATTTTAAGTCAGGCCACCCGGCCAGCATAGCCGACCGAATCATGTCTAAAGAATTCGGGGGGTCAAAACCGGTCTTTGTTGTTTTTAAGGGAAATATGCAAAGCCCTGAAGTGTTGAAAATGATGCTGGCTACCGAAAAATACATGAAAAAGAGCCCGTACATTACAAATGCACAATCGGTAGCCGACATTGTTGCAAAGCTGAACAAGGCCATGGGGGGCAAGGATAAAATCCCGGATGATAAAAGAAAGATCGGGCAGCTTTGGTTTCTCCTTGACCAGCAGCAAAGTTTAAACCGGCTCGTTACCGCCGATTTGGACCAGGGAATTATCATCGCAAAGTTCAAAGACCATGGCCACAACGATATAAAAATATTTAATCATTACATGCAATCCTGGTTTAAGGCCCATACTTCTGATGATTATACCGTTGAAATAACGGGGATGCCTTTTGTCAATGAACAGCTTGATAAAAGCCTTATACGCAGCCAGCTTGCCAGCCTCGCTATTGCTATTGTTCTGGTCATTGCCTTGGTCAGCCTGATGTTCTCTTCATTCATCAAAGGGCTGTATGCCAGTTTGCCCATTATTTCCACCATCGCCATTCTTTACGGTATTATGGGACTGACAGGCATCCCGCTGAATATTGTTACCGTTTTGGTAGCCAGCATTGCCATGGGTATTGGCATTGATTACTCTATACATTTTATCTCCCATTTCAACCATTCTTTAAAGAAATACAGAGCTGTTCAACCGGCAATTGAAGAGACCATGCTGTTTAGCGGAAAGGCCATTATGATTAATTTTATCTCGGTATCGGCAGGTTTTCTGGTGTTGGTTTTTTCCGAACTGGTCCCCATGATCTATTTCGGCGTGCTAATTGCCCTTAGCATGCTGGGGTCGAGCATGGGTGCGCTGACTTTGCTGCCCGCGATAATTTTAATTGAAAATAAAAGATACAAAACTCAAAAAGATGAAAACTAAGATCATAATATCAATCATCGGATTATTATACCTGAACTCGGTAAGCACAGATGCAACAGGCCAGGAAAATGCAAACACCCTGCTTTCCAAAACAGATCACACCATGTTTGGTGTAAAGGATAAATCAGCCGATGTAAAAATGGTAATGATCAACCTGAAAAACGGAAAACAAAAGGTGAAAGAAGCAACGCTCTTACAAAAGGGTACCAACAAAAAACTTTTTCGATATACATACCCCAAATCAGATTCGGGAATAGCCACTTTGTCATTGCCTGACAATCAGGTTTATCTGTATCTGCCCTTGTTTAAAAAACCGAAAAAAATAACCAACCTCGCACAAAGCAATGCATTCAATCATTCTGATTTTTCGTTTCAGGACATGGCCACCAAATCCTACGCGGAGAAATATACCCCCCAACTGATTGGCACAACTGATACTTCTTACGTTCTTAAACTAAAACCAAAAGATGACAATTCAACATACAGTTATTTGGTTGCTACAATAAACAAATCGCATTATTATCCTGAAAAAATAGCGTATTACAATCAAAAAGGGCAAAAAGTAAAAGTTGCGGTTTATCATTTCAAAAAGGTTGAAAACTACTGGATTGCCGATGTGGTTTCGATGACCGACCTGAAAAAAAATCATGAAACCAAAATCATCATGTCGAACATTAAAATTAACCGGGGGCTGAACGATGATATGTTTACCGTGAAAAACCTGGCAGCAAAACAATAAATGGTCTTGAATGTTTTGGATTATCGCAGAAAAAATAAAACCTGGTTTTCACGTTGGACATTCCGCCTGGTCCATTTTTTCCCTTTTCAGCTTTTGCTGGGTTACCTTAAAAATTATCAACTGTTATTGCTGGCATGGCTGTTGCCGTTTTTAATTGTAGCTCAATCGTTTGGTATTACTTTTGGGTTGCCTTCCCTGTTTTTGACACCTGAATACCGGGGAGAGGTTGGAGGATATTCTTTTTTGTTTACCGGCCTTGCCGTGGGTAGTTTCATCATGGCTTTCCATATTTCCTCTTATGTGGTGATGGCCAACCGTTATCCTTTTATTGTCACCGTTTCAAAACCTTTTTATGTTTATTCGCTGAATAATTCTTTCATACCGGGTTTGTACCTGTTGTTGTACAGTATCGAAAGTTTCAGGAGCCAGGTTTACAACGAACTGGCCAATCCCTGGCAGGCAGCCAACAATATTCTGCTTTTTTTCATTGGCGTCATCATATTTGTTTATTTCTCATTCGTTTTTTTTTATCTGGTGGTCAGGGTTTTCCCGAAAATATTCAGGCTGCGTAAAGGCCAACTGGAAAAATATCCGTGGCTGCGCTGGGTTGTCAAACTCTCGGAAAAAGAAAAAGAAACCAAACTGGAAGAAGCCCCAAAAGAAAGATTTGGTGTTTATGGTGTAGGGCTTTACATGCGTTCGTTAACACGCCTGGCACGGGCCCGTTTTTATGGTCATTACAGCAGGGATAAACTGATCAGGGTTTTCCGCTATCAGCATCTGCATGCCTTGTATTATGTGATACTGATCTTGTCTTTTATCATCATGAGGGGGTTTGTCAAAGACACGCCTTCCCTTATCCTGCCGGCAGCCGCAAGCTTTCATTTGATATTTACCGTCATACTGCTCATATCCAGTTTTTTCTACATCATTTTCAGAAAATGGACCTGGGTGGTTGTTTTAGGGCTTGTTGTTGTCTTGAATACATTTTCACCCCTGCATGTCAGCCGGTATAACAATAATGCCTACGGGTTGAATTATCATCTCAAACACAAAACCGTTAACCCGGTTGCTCATGGGAATTTTAAGGCCGACTCGTTAAAAACCATCCAAATCATGAACCGGTGGTATGCCCGGAACAACCCGTCAGGTAATCCGGAAAAAAAGCCCAGGATGATTGTTGTTTGTACCAGTGGCGGCGGACTGAAAATGGCTTACTGGACATACTATGCGCTGGGTTATGCCGACAGTATCCTCAATGGACGCCTTTTGCAACAGATGCAACTTATCGCGGGCGCTTCGGGAGGGATGCTCGGTGCGGCCTATCTCAGGGAATTGTATCTGCAATACCGGAACAAAAAAATCAAGGATTATTATAACACGCGTTATCTTCAGAGAATATCAAGGGATATTCTAAATCCGGTTTTTTACAGTTTTTCCATGAGCGATTGGTTTATCCGGCTGCAAAAGTTTAAATACAACGGGCATTATTATTATAAGGACAGGGCCTATATGTTTGAACAAACGGTGAACCGGAACCTGGGTCCCTGCCTCAACAAACCATTGGAGGCATACAGGCAACCGGAAGAAAGTGCCCGCATACCCATGATGGTGCTTACGCCAACCATTATGAATGTGGGAACTCGGCTGATCATTTCACCCCTTGATGTTTCCTATTTTACAAAAACCACAATGCACAATCCCGAAGTTAACATCGAATTCCGACATAATTACCATGATTTTGGTGCCGACAGCCTCAACTTTTTGTCTGCCGTGAGGATGAATGCCAGTTTTCCCTATGTCAGCCCGTTTGTTGCACTGCCGGGATTACCCAGGATTACCGTTTTTGATGCCGGACTCAATGATAACTATGGCTACCTGACTGCATTTGATTTTGTTACCGAATTCAAGGACTGGATCAATAACAACACAAGCGGGGTGATCATCATCCGCCTGGACGAAAATGATATTGTAAACTATAATGATAAAACGGATTTTATAACACGCCTCACCCAGCCGCTGGGTACGCTGTTTGTCAATTGGGCAAATATTCAGAAAAATGATCTGATGCCCGCATTGTTTTCATTGAAAAAGCTACTGCCCGACAAAGTGGATTATATCCGTTTTTCATTCGGCACGGCCCAAAAACGGATATCGCTGAGCTGGCACCTGACAAAAAGGGGAAAACGAATATTGACCGAAGCCATGTACAATCGCCAAAACCAGGAACAATTGAAACGGCTGAAAAAATTGATGGTGGCCAATGAATAAAAAGTTAACAAAAATTTAATGTGGATTTTTCGGCAGTTAAAACAATTTGACGTATTTTTACGTCAAAATTAAAATCATGTCACAGGCCAAAGTTGAATTGTTCGAAAATGACCTTCGGGAAGCAGCGGCACTGTTTAAAGCCCTCAGCCATCCTGCCCGGCTGGCCATCCTTAAATTCCTGGCAGAAACCAACAGTTGTTTTACCGGAGATATTTCAAACCTGATACCGCTTGGACGGACAACAGTCAACCAGCATTTGGCCGAATTGAAAAAAGCAGGGCTGATACAGGGGCACATCACGGGAATAAAAACAGATTATTGTATTAATCCCGAAAAGATAAACGCACTTAAAAAAGCAATGACAAATCTTAGCAGCTCCCTGCAGGTTGATATGAATTATCATTGTGGATAAGGAAAAACTCAAAGACCTTCCAGCGTTTGCAGAACCTGGAAGAGTCTGAAAAAATCTGTAAACAAAATTCAGGACGAGTCAGCAACATTCAATATTAAAAACCGAACCGTTATAGATGAAAATACTTGTTTTATGTACCGGAAACTCATGCCGGAGTCAGATGGCCGAAGGATTCTTAAAATCATTTAACAGGGAATTGGAAGTCTATTCGGCCGGTACTGCCCCTTCCGGTCAGGTCAACCCTAAAGCAATCCACGTGATGAATGAAGTTGGAATAGATATCAGTAAGGGCTATCCGAAACCGGTGGATGATTTTGTAAATGAAAGTTTTGATTATGTCATCACCGTTTGCGACGGGGCCAGGGAAGTTTGTCCTGTTTTTACGGGAAACGTAAAACACCGCCTGCACATCGGATTTGAAGATCCTGCCGGAGCGACAGGCAGCGAGGTAGAAGTACTGGCTGTGTTCAGAAAAATAAGGGACAAAATTAAGACCGAATTCAGTTCATTTTATAAAAAAAATATATTGAATAATTTGCCACGAATGCACGAATGAAAAGTGAATAATTCGTGCATTCGTGGCAAAAAAACAAAAGCTTTAAAAAAATGAAAACAAGAAAAAAAAACATGAAAGACATTGTAAAATCGAAGTACAACCTGATTGCAAAACAAACGAAAGAACAAAACGAATCTTCCTGTTGTGGCAGTACGGGCTGTTGCGATTCGGTGGATTACACCATTTTCAGTGACGACTACAGCCACCTGGATGGTTACAATGCCGATGCCGATCTTGGGTTAGGCTGCGGCCTGCCCACCGAACATGCAAACATCTCCACCGGAGACACGATTCTCGACCTGGGTTCGGGAGCCGGTAACGACTGCTTTGTGGCACGGTCAATAGTCGGGAAAACAGGGAAAGTCATCGGGATAGATTTTGCAGCCAATATGTTGAAAAAAGCAAGGCGGAACGCTCAGAAACTGGGTTATGAAAATGTGGAGTTCATCAAGGGTGATATCGAAGACATGCCCATAGCAGATGCCAGCGTTGATGTTGTTGTGAGCAACTGTGTCCTCAACCTGGTACCGGATAAAGCAAAGGCTTTTGACCACATATACAGAGTGTTAAAACCAAGCGGGCATTTCTGCGTTTCGGATGTTGTTTTACAGGGGGAATTGCCCGATGAATTCATTACAGATGCTGAAATGTACGCCGGTTGTGTGTCGGGTGCCATTCAGAAAAATGATTACCTCGACATCATCAAGACATCAGGATTTAAAGGAATAACTATTAAAAAAGAGAAAGAAGTCATTATCCCTGATGAGATACTTGCCAACTACCTTGATGAGCAAGGCATGCAAGATTACAAGTCGCGTGAACTCGGAATATACAGCATAACCGTTTATGCCAATAAGGGTGCCGTGGATTAAGTTGAAAATGATTGGCCACGAATGCACGAATGAAAAGCGAAAAATTCGTGCATTCGTGGCTATTAATATAGATTATGGAAAAATTAAAAAAACGCTTGTCATTCCTCGACCGTTACCTCACCCTCTGGATATTCCTGGCCATGTTTGCCGGGGTGATGTCGGGATATTTATTCCCTGATATTGCGGGCTTCTGGGACCGGTTCAGTGTGGGCACCACCAACATGCCCATTGCCATCGGCCTCATCCTGATGATGTATCCGCCCCTGGCCAAGGTGAAATATGAAGAGTTGGGTGACGTATTCCGTAATTGGAAAATACTGCTCCTTTCGCTGATTCAAAACTGGATTATAGGGCCTTTGTTGATGTTCTTCCTGGCCATCCTGTTCCTTTACGATTTCCCTCAATACATGACCGGTTTGATATTGATTGGCCTTGCACGCTGTATTGCCATGGTCATTGTGTGGAATGAACTGGCCAAAGGCGATACCGAATATGCGGCCGGGCTTGTGGCATTCAACAGCATTTTCCAGGTGCTTTTCTTTTCGGTTTATGCTTATGTTTTTCTCACGGTCATGCCGGGATGGTTCGGATTAAAATCTTACGAAGTGAACATAACCATGTACGAAATTGCCAAAAGTGTCATGATTTACCTCGGCATTCCTTTCCTTGCCGGGATGGTCACGAGGTTTGTGTTGATCAGGATAAAAAACAAAAAATGGTATCAAACCGGGTTCATCCCGAAGATCAGCCCGCTGACACTGATTGCTTTGTTGTTTACCATTTTCGTGATGTTCTCCCTGAAAGGTGAAATTATCGTTCAGTTGCCGATGGATGTTGTACGCATTGCCATTCCGCTGGTAATCTATTTTATTGTCATGTTTCTTGTTTCATTTATCATGGCGAAACGTATTGGCGCCGGTTATTCCAAAACAGCCACCATCGCTTTTACGGCGGCCAGCAACAACTTTGAACTGGCCATTGCGGTAGCCATTGCCGTGTTCGGCATCAATTCGGGGGAAGCTTTTGCAACTGTCATCGGGCCGTTGGTTGAGGTGCCGGTCCTCATCGGGCTGGTGAATGTGTCGCTTTGGTTTCAGCAAAAGTATTTCAGGACAGAAAAAGCATGATCATCCTTCCAGGCGTAATGGACAAAATGGTTGTTTAAAACCTCTATAACCCTTTCTGCGTATAACTTTAAAGCAAATCAAAGGTTATGAATAAAAAAAATGCTTTTACTGCAATAGCCCAATAACGAGAAAACACGG
>CAJVWU010000087.1 GCA_913009755.1 uncultured Bacteroidia bacterium | reverse complement strand
TATTCTCTTTTCGGTATGGTGATTGTCTCTTCGATAGTTCAAAGAAACTTTCTTTTTTGCCCCCTTTTTATCCAGTTTGCAAAATTCATTCACAATTTATTGTTAATTTCGCTGCTGAGTAGTAACAAAAAGGCTTCAATTCCAAGAGTAACTGCAAATTTGGTAATTGACCACGACCACGAAACAGGTAATGCAAGAACATGGATTTGTGATAGTTGTAACACTGGACTTGGTCGTTTCAAAGATGATATTGAATTATTAAAAGAAGCAATAAAATACCTAAAAAAATACAAGAAAAATTAAAAAAGCTGAGGGGGCATCATTGCTAATCTTTTGATGGACAATTCTGTATATTCTTTTGATATTTCCATTCCAAGATAATTGCGTTTATTTAATTTAGCCATTTTACAAGTTGTTCCAGAACCACACATCGGGTCGAAAACTAAATCACCTTCGTTTGTCCAAGATAAAATATGGTCATGTGCTAACTTTTCAGGGAATATGGCTGTATGTTGAAAAGCTATTTTATCGTTTGTAGAACCGCCTAAACCAACTGCGTAACTCCAAATATTAGTTAACGTTTTTTCTTCTTTCAATTCCCCAACAACTTTTTTATTAATTCCATCAGCTTTTTTATTTGAAACCAACTTTTCTATACCATGACGTGCAGTCCTTGTTTTCAAAGGATTAAATGTATTAACTTTCTCTTTTGAAAAAACAAACATAAATTCATAGCAATTTGTGTAGGCATTGGAACGCATAAACGGTGTATTTTTCTTTTGGTAAATCATAACATCATGAACATTGAAGCCAATTTCCTGAAAGTATATGCATTGTTTAAAACTCGTTAATGTTCTGTCTCCATTCTTAATTCTATCGCCAATGACCCAAACAACTACTCCACCCTTTTTCATTACTCGAAATAATTCTTTTGCAATATTTTCAAAATCAAAATGATATCCGTTATAGTTTCGTAAATCATCATATGGAGGTGAAGTAACCACTAAATCGATGCATTCACTTGGTAATCCTTTCATTCCAACAAGACAATCAACATTATAAATGTTGTTTATTTCAAAATCTCCTAACTTCATAAGTTCTTTTTTTTGATTACAAAGATAACGAATGATACTTATAATCTACAAATAAAACTGAATTATTTATCAACAAAAAAATCCAACTCACAAACAAGCACGATGTCATGGCACTTAATTATCTTACGACAATAATCATCCAAAGAGCTTTCCTTTTCCATCCTGACTTTTCTGACGCAAAAAAACTAAATCTTTAAGATATACAAAATTGATGATAAAAATTGTAACTTTGAAAATGTATTTCGTTTGGTAAGTTTGTGATTTTATGACAGAAAGAAAAAGCGCCCAGTTGGTAACAGCGTGTATAGTGCATTTGGCGGATAGTGCTAATTTCAAGGGCATTGCATTTATAAACTCTGTAGCGGTTTGATAGGTTCGTGCTTCGAATCGCCAAACGACACCACACACGCAAACCGTTATGTGCAAGATGAGATTATTGCAGAAGCAAAAATCAGAAATATAACTTCGTTTTCAAGGTTTCTTGAGGTTGCTGCTTTTTCCAATAGCGAAATAGTTAATTATTCGAATATTGCGACTGAATGTGGCGTTAGTGCCCCAACAATAAGAGAATATTTTCAAATATTGGAAGATACATTAATTGGTCGTTTTCTTCCTTCCTACAGGAAAAAGCCAAAACGGAGGGTAATACAATCACCCAGGTTCTATTATTTTGATGTAGCAATTGCAAATTACTTATTAAAGCGTAAATCAATAGAACCGGGAAGTGAAGTTTTTGGAAGTGCTTTTGAACATTTTATCTATCATGAAATATATGCGCACAGCAAGTATTCAGGCATTAATTACCCCATCAGTTATTGGAGAACGGCCTCACAAATTGAAATTGATTTTGTTTTGGGTGAACATGAAATTGGTATTGAGGTAAAAGAAAGTCAGCAAATTAATCCCCGTCATTTGAAAGGATTAAAAAGTTTTGCAGAAGAGTATAATGTAAAGAAACTCATACTTGTAAGCAACGACCCTTTCCCGAGACAAATTGGGGACATACTTGCCCTGCCCTGGAATATGTTCCTGGATAAACTTTGGTCCGGGGAAATAATTGCTTAATAAAAATATTTCATTTTCACAGCATTTATCTTTTGCCCTGATCCTCTTTTAAAACAGATTAAATTTCAATACAAAATTTCCTAAAACACCATCTAACGGAGCCCATAATTCACTGAACACAGGATTATTAAGATCTCCGCTCACGATGTTTTCATATCTCGTCTGGCGAACATCCAGCATGTTTTCAACATTTAAAACCAAAGTAAAATGGCCGATCCTTTTTTGCACGGAAGCACCGAGCAACCAATAATCCGGCGTTTTTGTGCCGTCTTCCAAAAACTGATGCCCGAAATAAAATGCTTCCAGCCCGGCTTTCCAGCCATTATCTTCATCTTCGTAAGCCAAAGTAGAAGTGATACGGTTTTGAGGGGTCAGTTCCAACGGTTTATTGTCATCATATTTTTTGCGGGCATCAATCAGGGTATAATCAACATACAGGGTAAAATCATCCAGTGATAAACGGATGTTGGTGGTCAGCCCCTGGTTAAAAAGTTTTCCCCCGGCATTCTCATAAAATACGGTTTGATATGGCAATGAATCTAAATTGGCGATAATCGGGTCCTGGATTTGCACAATGAAGAAGGCCTGGTTTACAGTTAAGAACAATTCTTTGAACAGGGGTGTTTTAAAAGTAAAATCCAAATTGACGCCCATTGATCTTTCTGCTTTTAAACCATCGGGAAAAATAACGTTTTGATATCTCGTCCGTTCGGCATCGTCGGTAAACGGTGTGGGTAATTTGTACCCCAAACCGCCACTTAAACGTGCCGAAAACTGTTTAACGAATTTATACATCACAGCCAGTCGCGGTAAAAAGAAACCCCTGTTGTTCAGATTGTAATCGTAACGGATGCCCGGCTCCAGGGATAGTTTTTCGGTGATCTGCCAGTTATCCTGTGAAAAAACACCAACCGTCTGGTGGCTGTAATCCAGCAAAAATGAATTGCCTGTTTTGGTTTGCAAAAACCTGTCGTAATAAAAATTTACCCCGCTGACCCAATGATGCTTTTTGGCTTTCACCAGATAGGAAATTTCTGAAAAAGAGGTAACCTGATTTCCTTCGAAAACATTGACATTGGTTTTTAGTACCCTGTTGTAGTTTGTGATGTTTCCCCTGACGGTAAGCATATCCCTGTCTTTTACTTCATGTTCGTACTTCACATTTCCCGACAGGTATTTCGTTTCATTGTTTTCATAAAAAGAATGCATCGCATCCACCTGATTTTTAATGGCAAATACATCGCCGCCAAGACGGTTCTCGTAACTGACTGCCAAACCGATGATCAGATGATCGTCTTCATTGAGGTACAGAAAGAATTTTGGTATAACCACAACCCTGTTGTATTGTGGGATGTCGGTAAAATTATTTCCGCTCACGTCAATGGCTTTTTGGGTATTAAAACCGGTTAACAGCGTAAAGCCGACTTTGCCTTTTTCGGCTGAAAAAAACGAACTGATATCGCTTCCCCCTTTGTGGGTCAGGTTTAAAAGAATGGAAAATCCCTGCTTATCGGACGGTTTTTTGGATATCAAATTAACAATACCTGCTATGGCATCACTGCCGTAAAGTGTTGATGCAGAACCTTTAATAATTTCCACCTGTTTTAAATCCAGGGGCGGTATCTGCAATAAGCTCAACCCCGAAGCAAAACCACCATAAGCCGGGAATCCGTCTTTGAGCAACTGGGTATATTTACCGGGCAGTCCCTGAATGCGAAAAGTGACATTCCCCGAAACGGCAGACGTGCGCTGGACGTTTATCCCGGAGGTTTCGCCAAGCAGTTTGGAAATATTACCGGGACTGATGCCGGTTTCTTCTACCACTTCCTCGTTTCCCAGCACTTCAACTCTTGTTGGAATTTCTTCAATGCGATTATTTGTTCGCGTAGAAACAACGGTTACCGTTTGCAGTTCTTCACTTTTTTCAAGATAGACAATAACCGGTTGTGAGGTTTTAAGCGGAAAAGTAAAATCCTTTTCTTTTTTCCGGTATCCTACATAAGAAAACACTAAAGTTTGTTTTCCGTCGGGAATGTTTTCAATGGTCACTTTGCCTGTGGAATCGGCGCTCCCGCCGATTTGGGTGCCTTTAAGGATAACATTGGCAAACGGCAACACTTCTTTGGTATCCTCGTCTTTGATGATGGCGGTAAAAGTGTTTTGGGCAAAGAGAATGCTCAAATTACCAATGAACACCACTACTAAAAATAATCTTCTCTTCTGTGTGAACAGACGGGTTGACCCGTCTGTTAATGAATGTTTCATTATAATTTTTTAATAGTTCCAATAATTATACGAATTGATTAACGCTTGTTTTTCCATCTTTAGCAACATGTTTTCCTGCTTCTTGGCGGCAATGTCTCTAAATAAATTTTTTAAATCCATTACTGAAACCTGTGCTTGTGAAAGTTCGAATTTATAAAGATCAAATAATTTATTATATTCTTTTAATTGTTTTTCCGTTACCGCTATTCTTTGATCAACAGAGATGATCCGGGTTAAGTTGCTTGATTTTAATTCAAACCTGGTTTCCTGAACATCAACAACATTTGTATCATTTATCCCGCAAATAAGATTTAAATCCAACAGGTTGGTTTTGTATTCAGCCTGAAAAGTTTTGTATTGGAGTTTATAATTTTGATATTCTATTTGCAGAAGCAATAAATCGGTTTGCTTGTAAATGGCTTCCTCAACCAATTTTCGCAGGATCTGCAATTGCCGTCCAAGCTCATTTATTAAAGCCAGGCTTATCTTACTTTGATTTTTCGATTTAAGGCAAAGAATATATTGGTGACTGACCAGTTGTTCTATTTCGTGATTGGTCAAGGCTATGTTGTTTTCATTAACCAGATTTGAAATTTCCGCTTTTTTTGAAAAACTTTTATAGATGGAACCTGCAAACAGCGGTTGCGTTACCGAAACAAACGCCTGATATTGCCCCCCATTGGAAATGGCCAAATCGTAACCCGTATAATTATTGGCACCGGCGGACACCCATTCAAAACGGTTTGAATTATTATCGTGGGAAATAATCGGAGCAAATAACACATCGGCTTCAACATTTACGACGGGCTTTGAAAGAATTTGATTAATCTGTTGAAGATCAAGTTTGATTAATTTGTTTTTGTTTTTGTTAATTAAAGGGCTATTTGCTTTTGCCTGTCCGATATAATAATTCAAATCATAGTTTTGGGCAATTAAAAACCCTGAAAAAAGAATGAGATATATTGACAAGATAAAAGTTTTCATTTCTAAAAATTTAAAGTTTTCGATTGAGAATGAAACAGTGCTGCCCGTTTTTGAAATAACGAATCTCCAGATGGTGTTTCCCGCAAATTTTCTTAACGATAGCCAGGCCCAAACCGTAAGACTCCGAATTATTTTTAGTAAACCGGTTGAAAATGGTTTTGTCGGTCAGGGAATTTTCCGTTCCGGTGTTACAAATTTTCAATTCATTCTGGCTGATCGCTATTTGGATGCTGCCATTCGCAATATTGTGTTTTACCGCATTCGACAACAGGTTACTGATCAATATTTCAGCCAGTTGCCTGTTTATTTTTAATGTGAAATCTTGTGCAATATTGAGCTCGACCTTTAACTTTTTTATTTCAAATAAGGGTGTAAATTCCTGTATTTTTTGTTTGAGTATGTTATTGATAACAACCACGTTATCAGCATCAAACTGATCGTTCTCGATTTTTGTAAGCAATAACAGGCTGCGGTTCAGCGTCGAAAGCCTTTTAATGGCATTTATGGCAGAAACAACTTGTTTCAGTTCGCTTTCGGATAAATTTTGTTGTAACAGTTCTTCAAGATTGAGCAATACGATAGAAAGCGGAGTTTGAATTTCGTGAGACGCGTTCTCCGTAAATTCTTTCAGCGAAAAATAATCGGTGCGCAGCTTTCCTGTCATTTTCATGATTATATCATTAATCCTGTCGAACTCCTCAATCCCTGTATTTTTTAAAGTTAACTTTTGAGTTTTTTTGAACGAATAATTTTGAATCCGTTGCGAATTTTCCTCAAAATCTTTCCAAACGGTTTTGTTAAGTTTTTTTGTGATAAGAAAAGAAAAAGAAAAAATCAGGACAAGCAATAGCAAAAGAGGAAGGGCAATAGCCAGTATTAAATCATTGGTTTCCAAAAGGGAATGCCGTATTTTTATCAAATACCATTGATTGTTAATTTTCACCGAGTTGGTGTATTCCAAATAGGCTTCTGTTTCGTCTTCCGCTTCATCTGAAAGATAAATCTCTTTGTAAGATTTTGGTTCGGTTTTATTTTTGGAGATATTTCTTGTTTCTATTATGGGATAGAGGTTTATTAAATTATTTTGAGATTTAATTTCCTGAATAATTGCATATTCTTTTTCATAAATATCCTCTTTGATTTCATTCTTGATAATAGCCCGTAATAAAAAATACCCGCTAAAACTTATCAAAAGCAATAAGACGACTAATATCAGGAAATATTGCCGGTTTATTTTTTGTAAAAATTTCATTCTCTTGTCCATTTATAACCCACACCATAAACCGTTTGTACATAATTATTTCCCCCGGCCTGTTTGATCTTTCGGCGCAGGTTATTCAGATGGGTGTAAATAAAATCGAAGTGATCGGCCATGTCAATATAATCGCCCCACAGGTGCTCGGCAATGGCTTCCTTGGTCAGCATGCG
This sequence comes from uncultured Bacteroidia bacterium, assembly GCA_913009755.1. Lineage (GTDB taxonomy): Bacteria > Bacteroidota > Bacteroidia > Bacteroidales > F082 > JAADID01. The sequence continues at coordinate 8,027 of CAJVWU010000087.1, read as the reverse complement.
ACCGGGATTTGAGATAAAAAACAGGAGCAGGTCATACTCTTTTCGCGTCAACTTTAGTTTTGTTTCGTGAATAAAGACCTCCCGGCTTTCGTGAAGCATCTTTATTTCAGAAAAAATAATTTCCTGTTTTCCTTTATTTTTCTTTCTCCGCCACACGGCTTTTACCCTGGCATTGAGTTCCGAAAGATTGAAAGGTTTGGTCAGGTAATCATCGGCACCCAGGTCAAGGCCGCTAACCTTATCATCCAGCGAATCGCGGGCCGAAACAATGATAACCCCGGCTTCGGGATTTTCTTTTTTGATCATAGGTATCAATTCCAGGCCATTTCCATCCGGCAACATGATGTCCAGCATAATGACATCATACAGATACAGGTTTATTTTTTCAGAAGCCGAATTAAAATCAGAAACCCCTTCACAAATGTTGTTTTCCCGGCTCAGATAAGTGACTATAGCTTCCAGTAAATTTTTTTCGTCTTCGATAATTAATAATTTCATTTTAAAAAAAATAAAGTCTTCAAAGTTACGGGAAGAAATCTAAAGAAATTCTCAAACCAGTCACAGATATTCTTCCCGTTACATCCTATGGATAGTCATTAGGTCAGAAAGTACCAGATCCTCATCAAGAAAAGTTCTAAATTATGTTTCCCGCTTGTTTAATTGGGTTAACTGAAGTAACTTTCGGGGTTGTTTTGAAAATCATCGTTTTATCAACTTTACCTGAATAATTCATAGAAACCAAAAAAAAGGGAAAGAGATTATGTTATCCCGTCGATGTTCAATATCTTTGGGGTGTCAAAAACAAAAAATCCTTCCCATGAGCGGGGATACAAATAATGACAACAAACAAAAATGATGACGGTTTGGAAATCAATGCAGCAATTATTTGGTGTAAATTTGAGTTTATGAATTAATCGGATTAACATTAAAATACGCCCAAAAAGCCATTATAATAAAATTTTCTTTTTTGCTTATTTTTTTCTTTTTGTTAATTTCAGTCAATATATTTAGGCAAGGACAGGGCTTCTGGAATTCTTTTGGCAGAATCTTTTATCCCTTTCATTTCTCGGAAACAAGGATGAAACTATGATTTACATCCCGGTAATGGTTATAGATAAGGACATGATTTATCGTTTTGGTTTTCCTGTTATTCAACCTGATAATCTGCGGAACATGTTGCCGGATCAATATTTTGGCTGCCAGCCACAAAGCAAAAGCAGTTGAAGTGTGGTATTCCCCGCAAAGATGCTTGTAATAAGCCTGTCCCGAAGACGAAAAGGCCGATGCCATCAACTTATAATAAATGTTATCAAACCGTCGGTCACCGTTTAATCCAAATAGAACCAGATCAATATCATTTATTTCAAGGGCTTGTTGATGCAGGAACCTTTCAACCTGTTTTGTTATTTCCCGGATGCCTGAGGGGTTCGAAAAAGTGTGAACCGATTTTATTTGTGCGTAGGTATTTTGGTTTGGAATATTTTGCAACAAAAAGAAAGTGCTGCCCTCCCCTGCTATGGTTCCTCCCGAATTGTATTCCAACAGTTTCAGATTATTGGCATCCGGTGCTTTCCAGTGGCCGATCCGGTCGAAAGTACGAAATTGTTTTTCCCCTATTTCATCAACACCACCGACAAGTACAGATTTTAACTGCCTCTCCCCCAACAGCATCATGGCATCCATCAGGGCACTCTCAAATGAGAATCCGCGATGTGCATAAGTCATGTTGTAATCCCTGCATCCGGTCATCATGGCGATCTGGGCGGCAATGCTACCGTGGGATGACTGGATAAAAGGTGTGGGCGACAAAAGTGTTTCATCATTTTCGTACATGGAAAAAATAAACTTTTGTGTTTCACGATAGCAGCCCCGCCCCGTGCCTGTAATGATGGCTCCGGGAGTTGAAACGGAAGCATCATCCAGACAGGTTTTGGCAGCGCCCCAGCCCATTTTCAATACTCGGCTTAATCGCCTTAGTTCAGTCGGGGATAAAATATTTTCATAATCGGGTTCGATACATAGAAGGCGGTTGGTTGTATATTCCACGATTTCTTTCAGAAATCCTTGTTTCTCAAAAGTAGGCTGGGGCGATATGCTGGCTGTTCCGTTGATGTAGATCATGATTCGACTTTTGAAAAGATCAAAGAAGTATTGTTTCCGCCGAATCCCAGTGAATTGGACATGACATGCAGCAATTCCAGATTTTTCACCAATGAAGTTTCAGGCCTGACCTGAACTTCATGCATGGGAGTCGAAAAATTCAAATTGGGGAAAACAAGATTATACTGCAACGCCAGGATAGAAATTACCGCTTCAACTGCTCCGGAGCTCCCCAAAGTATGTCCCGTAAAAGGTTTGGTCGAACTGAACACCGGAGGCGTTTTACCGAAAAGTTTTTCAATGGCGATGGCTTCTGACAGGTCATTATTTAACGTACCCGTACCGTGGACGTTAAGATAATTAATATCACCGGGGTTCAGGTTGCAGCTTTCCAGTGCATTTTTCATGGCAAGGAGAGCACCTTTGCCGTCCGGTGACAAGGCAGTAAGGTGATGGGCATCGTTGGCATTGCCATAACCTGTGATTTCGGCAATAATTTTTCCCTTGTCAGCAACCTGTTCCGATTCAAGAACAAAAAAAGCTGCTCCTTCGCCGATGTTCAGTCCGTTTCGTTTGTCATCAAAAGGTTTGCATGGCTCCGGGTCAACGATCATTAATGAATTAAAACCGTTAAGCATGACTTTTGACAACGCATCCGTCCCGCCCGTGATCGCTCTGTCAAGCCGTCCCTGCCTGATCATCCTTGCTCCCAGCATGATGGCATTTGAAGCCGAAGAGCAAGCCGTATTGATGGTGGTCATAAAACCGTTTATCCCCAGCGATTTTGCAATAATCTCCGTGCTGAAACCCCAGTCCTGTGAATCAATGTATTCATTCCGGCTGTCATTGCTTAAAAAGTCAGGCAGATATTTTTCGATAGAGGTCATGGATTCGGCCGTAGTTCCTGAAATAAGGCCCGTCTGTAATTTTTCATCATTCTCAAAATCCGAATTACGGACTGCTTGTTTTGCTGCAATCATGCCCAGCAAGGTCGCCCGGCTGATACCGGGAACTTTGTCAATCCCGGCCATTTGCAACAATTCTTCATCGGTATAAGGAATTTCCCCGGCGATCAGCTTTTCTTTCAGCCGCGTATCGAGCAGACGTATTTGTCCCAGTCCTGTTTTCGATGAGACCAGGCTGTCCAGCGTCGTTTCCACATCCATGCCGATGACTGAAACGATGCCCATACCGGTGATGAAGACTCTTGATTGCTGTATTTCCCCACCCTGAAGGGCGGGGTTACTGATTTGATTCATTATATAATATCCGCTTTCAGTTTCCCCGTCCTTAGGGCTAATGGCACTAACTTAGTAGATTAAATTTGTTATCTTTGCAAATAAATCAACATCAAAGATAATGAAGAATAATAGATCGTTAGCAATTAGTATTAGAATAAGCGAAGAAAAAGGAAACAAAGCAATGCTTGGTTTCATGAGTGATTTTATCCCGAACAATATTTTCAATGAAGATGGCTTGCCTGAAAGCAGAGATAGGGTTTTCTCACAAAGGAATACTTTGGAAACTATGTTATTGACCTCGACCCTTGAAGATAAACCATTGAAGAACTCGGTGAGTCAGTTTTATATTGTACATCAGCACAGACGTGCAATACTGGAACAAGAGCTAAAGCACCAAGCAGAAATTGAAAAGAAAGAGAAAAAAAATAAAGCACCATTAAGAGGTCGTCCAAAAAAGTTTGAATTAAAACTGCCCAAAAGCAAAACGTCTGATATTTCATTAAACACAGCAGGATACAGTAAGGCTCGCAAACGTTTGCCAATTCAACTTACGACTTCTCTTTTTGAATCAAGCAAGATAACAGATGCAAAGAACAATTATTCTCATTGGCACAATTTTAAAGTACTTGAGGCAGATGGCACATATCTACAGCTGCAAGATACGCCGGAAATACGTAAGGAGTACCCAATCAAAAACAGCCACGAGGGAGGATATCCTCAGGCTTTGTTGGAAGCTATAACCGAAAGGGGTACAGGACAGGTGGTTAATTATAGGCTCTCCAGCAGAGCGGTGAGTGAACTGGCACTAATGCATGATATTCTTAATGATATAAGTCCGGGGCACATTCTGTTAATGGATGACCTATATAATTGTTATGAGATATTAAGCAAATGCATAATAAGAAATATTCACTTAGTTGTCCCTGCAAAACGTAAACGCAATTGTAAGGTAATACGTACATTAGGGAAAGGTGATGATATTGTAGAGATTTCAGAGCCTAAGAAAAGAAGCAACTGGGCAAATGAAAATGATGCCTTATTACCAAAATTAATACTACGGAGAATTAATTGCATAAGCCCAGATGGAAAAGAATATATTCTACTTACTACCGTTATTGATGAAAATATAGATAAAAGTGACATTCAGATACTGTACCTGACCAGATGGGACATTGAAGTATCTATTCGGGAGATAAAAACAATAATGGATATAAATATTCTTCGGAGTAAAACGCCAGAGATGTTAAAGAAAGAGCTAAATGTCTCGTTAGCTGCATACAACATAATAAGAAAGATAATTTACACAAGCCTAAAAGACTTGCCTTTTTCCCCCAAAGAAGATTTCATTTATAAATTCTATACGCATAATAAGGATATTCTTATTGACAAAAAGGGGCGAATATATAACAGATGGTCAACAGGTAGAAAACGAAATAATGCAACTAATAAGGAAACAAATATTGCCCAAACGACCTAACGGGAGGCAATACACACGAAAAACCAAAATAGGTAAATATCGAAAATATAAATAATTATATTGTTAAGTTAGTGCCATTAGTCCTTAGGGCGGGGGGCATTGATTCTGTCATATCACATCCGTCCCCTTTTTGATCAGCCAGAGCCGACCCATATTTTCATAAAACTTTTCCAAAGGTAGCTTTGTCTTCATTACGCTGTTGAAAAAGTTGTATTTATTGTAATCATGATCAATAATCCGGTCTTTCACCTGATTGTAAAATACAGTCCCGGGCATGGGTGTCAGGATAGTATATCCCGCATACGTCACCTTATGAGAGTGGGCGTATTCGGCGAGGGCTTTGAAATCATCCTCATCATAATCATTGGGAACCACATAGTTGCCTCTCAATAAAATATCGTTATCGTGAAAAATGTCAATGGCTTTGTGGATCATTTTTACTTCCGAGCGTTTGTTGTATTTTTTTAGCTCATCGTCCCTGAAAGATTCAAATCCTGTGATCACAACTTTTAACCCGGCTTTGGCCATCTTTTCAATCAGCCGGGGATGATTCACTGCCGTATCTGCCCGGATGTCCATGATGTATTCTTTCCGGATACCTTCTTCATTGATCCTGTCGAACAGCTTGTCCATGAAACTGATATTGACCACCGAATTGGCATCTGAAAACCGGACAATGTCGTAATCAATCAGTTTCAATTCTTTGATGACGCTTTCCACCTGTCGCTGGAAATATCTCCCGCCATGTTCCACCCAGATGGAACAAAAAGTACACTGGTACGGGCAGCCGAGCGAAGTAAACAGATAAGTCGTCGGGCCGGGGCTTTTTCCGACAACATAAGTCCATCTCCATCTTTCCAGGTGGTTGCGGTCGGGCATGAGAAAATGCTCGTCTGCCGGGTCGTACACCACGGGAGATAACCCCGTGGAATGAAATCCTTTTTCGTTGTTCAGATAGATTCCCTTAACCGTTTCAAGGGATTGATTTTTTTCAAGCACCCGGATCACCTCCCTGAAAATGAAAGCGGAATGTCCGGGACAAACCACATCAATGTCCGGGTCATTCATTTCCTGCGGACACAAGGTAGTGTGCAACCCGCCGGCAACTGTGACGATGGACGGGTTAAACTTTTTTACCGTTCTGAAAATATCCAGCGAATCATAGAGTTCGGATGTGATAATGGTCACGCCCACAACATCGGGTTTTGTTCTTTCCAGCAGGTCTTCCACCATTTTATCCAACGGAGGGGCATCCGGGTGGAGGTCGTATTCCCCTTTGGCATCAAAAACGGTTACATCATGGTACTTTACGGCTGCTGCAACGGTCAACAAACCCAGCGGCGGCCCGATCAGCTTTTTATGAATAAAGTATCTGGCTTCTTCGGGCGCTGATTCGAGGATCATGTTCTCGGGCGAACGCGGCGGATTTATTAACAATATCTTCATCGAAAAAGAATTGAAGGCAAAAATATAAAACCGTTAAGAATTAAAAAGAAAAAGAAAGCAGGGGTTTAAAAGGACTTTTTGTTTTGGTAAATTTATTTTTCAAGGGTTCACATTCATTATATTCTTCCTGCAAGATTTTTTCAATCACGTTTTTGAATATGCTTTAGCCGCTCGTAACTGTCAATCCTGCTGTCTCTCATAAATCAGTTTCAGATCGGGTTTTACATTTTTATAAACAGAAGTTTTGAAAGTATCAATAAAACCGATATCTATCTTCCTGTTTGTTTCTTTTTCCAAACGATACTGTATTTCAGCCATGTCGAAATAATTTAATCTCTGGTCGGCTTTCACGGCAATGTCAATATCACTTAAATAATCGTCATCGCCTCTGGCAAATGAACCATATATCCAGGCTTTCCGTACTTTAATAAATGACTTAAGCACTGAAACCATTTTTGTAATTATTTGTTCCCTGTCAATGGTCTGGTATTTTTTGTATTCAATTTTTTCTTCAGCAGCCTTTAAAGCTTCTTTTGCCAAATCTTCATCTTGTATCAGGCAAATAATTTGGTCGCTTAAGTAGGTGATGAGCATCTCTTTTTTATCGTAGTTGAAAAATTCAGCCAACTTTATTACTTGTACTTTGGATATTTTTCGTTGCCCCCGTTCAATTTTGCTCAATATGGCCTGGTCTATATCCAGATAAGCGGCGACCTTGCGTAAAGGATATCCCTCTTTTTCTCTCAGTTCACGTATCAGTTTCCCGATTTCTTTCATCTTTGAATTTTTCATTTTGACAAAAATAGTCAAAACCATTAGTTTTTTCAAAAGTTTTCTTCCTGTTTTTTTATTGTATTACAGACACGGTTCTGAACATAGTATGGGCAGGAGTTTTGATGTCTTTTCTGTTTTACGAATTTTCCAATATTTTATGGGGATAAATGGCTGCAGGCAGAACTTAAAATCAATTAAGCATCTGTTTCGTTGCAACTGTAAAAAAAAAATCAGGTAGTAGTGCTATTGTTAATCCGTTGCTTGATTTCTTTGGCTTAACTGGATATTAATTCTATAATGTTACCCACTATCTGCTCTCTTCTATCAGCGTGGGGCATGTTCAATGCCCAAAAATTAATTATGTAGTAATGTAAAATCAAAAATATAGTGTTTCAAACATTGTATATATGAATGTGAAGATTCGTAATAATTATCATGATATTTGCAATATTCCTTAATCAATGTTTCTTTTTCTCTGTTATCTTTTACAAGTAATGAATTAATTCCTTTTATGGTTAACTCCACATCACCATTTAATAAATATCCAACCAAACATCCGTTTTCATACTTTTTCGAATTAAAATTTTCAATCCCTGTATCAATGTATCTCCGTTTTAAAGCAGAACTTTTTTCCTTTAAGTTTTTTGCTTCAAAAAAGTATTTATATTCCAGACTTGATTTAATTGTTGCAAACCTTAAATCTATTCTTGGATACTTTGCTGCAAAGCCTTTCACTCTGGTAATGGATTTTTTGGGAAAGTGATGCTCAACATTGCTGATAATTGACCAATTTAATCTTTTTTGATCAGAATCAATGTATTCGTGCAATTGAGCTGTGATATCATTTTCATTCCAATCAAGGTGTGGATATTTCGGTTCTAACAGTGCCACCCATTTCGGTTTATTAGTGCCAGGCATTTCGGAGTATCAGTGCCACTTATTTCGGTTCTAACAGTGCCACTTTAAAAGATCAGGTAACTTGCCTGTCT
>CAJVWU010000086.1 GCA_913009755.1 uncultured Bacteroidia bacterium | reverse complement strand
AAAGGCAAAGAGATCGCCCTCGAGGGCAAGCTGACCAACCGCAGCTACGAGGACAAGGAAGGCAACAAAAAGTACATCACCGAAGTGGTGGCCAACCAGATTTTGATCCTTGATAAGAAAAGCTGATCTGTTGTTTCACGCAGCGGCGCGGCGAACACAGCGAAAACACATGGCACCGTTGCGTCGTGGCGTGGAATTATCACAACAACCCAAGCTCCAGTTTCCCTTCTTCGGATATCATATCCTGATCCCAGGGCGGGTCGAAAGTAATTTCCAAATCAACATCCGTGACGCCCGTTAATATACTGACTTCTTGTTTCAACTGGGCGGGCAGGATTTCTGCCACCGGACAATTGGGGGCGGTGAGCGTCATCACAATTTTTACTTTTCCGTCTTCGGCCACTTTGATCTCATAAATCAACCCCAAATCATAGATGTTGACAGGAATCTCAGGATCGTAAATGTTCTTGCAAACAAACATGATCTTTTCTTCCAGTTGCTTAATTTCGTCACTGTTCAACATCATTCACTTTTTTTGTTTGACTTCAGCTGAAACACTTTTGCGTACAATTTAATTTGTTTCATCATGGATTGCAGGCCATTGGCACGGGTGGGTGAAAGGTGGTCTTTTAATCCGATCGTATTTAAAAACACAAAATCGGCTTCCAGTATTTCGTCCGGTGAAAAGCCAGAAAAAACACGGGTAAGCAAGCTAACAATCCCTTTGGTGATCACCGCATCGCTGTCGGCAGTAATTATCATTTTTCCGTCTTTTAATTCGGCATGCATCCACACCCTGGACTGACAACCGGAGATAAGAAATTGATTGGTTTTGTATTTTTCATCAATCAGGGGCAATTCCTTACCCAGTTCAATCAGGTAAGCATATTTATCAAGCCAGTCCTCAAATATGGAGAACTCTTCAATTACAGCCTGTTGCTTTTCTTGTATTGTCATTTGTTTATTTTTTTTATTCCACTGACCTGAAGGCCTGAGTTTTCCATAACCCCTACCTGAAGGCCGGGGTAATTGATTTGGGTTTTATTTTAACAGTGCTATTGATTTTTTAAGGGCATCCACAAACACATCCACTTCTTCCAAAGTATTGTAAATACCGAAAGAAGCCCTGACGGTTCCCGTTAATCCAAACGACTCAACCACAGGTTGTGCACAATGATATCCGGTCCTGACCGCCACCCCCATCTGATCGAGCAATGTCCCCAGATCATACGGGTGAACGCCGTTAACGACAAATGACAGGACAGCGGTTTTTTCTCTGGCCTCACCAATGATCTTTATTCCTTCTGTTTTACTCAACTTGCGGGTTGCAAAATCCAGCAATTCATCTTCGTGATCCCTGACATTCCCAATACCTTTTTCTTCAATATATTTCAATGCCGCCTCCATGCCAAGCACTCCGGAAACATTGGGCGTACCGGCTTCAAACTTATAAGGCAAATTGTTAAAAGTGGTTTCACTGAAACTTACCTGATCCACCATTTCGCCACCAAACTGATACGGGGGTAACTTTTTGAGCCATTCTTCTTTACCGTACAGCACACCGATGCCCATCGGGCCATAAGCTTTGTGTGCCGAGAAAGCATAAAAGTCGCAATCCAGCCCGGTCACATCAACAGGCAGGTGAGCCACAGCCTGGGCACCGTCCACCAGGACAGGGATATTTTTTTTACGGGCAAGTTTTACGGCTTCACCAACGGGATTGATCGTGCCCAACACATTGGAAACATGAGCCAGAGCAAACATCCTGGTTTTGGAAGTGATCATATTTTTCAACGCTGTCATATCCAGCTCACCCTTTTCATTAATTGGCACAACTTTTAAAACAGCTTGTTGTTGCCGGCACAACTGCTGCCACGGAACCAGGTTGGAATGGTGTTCCATGGCAGTTATCAGCACTTCATCACCGGCACCGATTAAATGTTGAAACAGGCTGGCCACCACATTGACAGATTCGGTAGTTCCCCTTGTAAAAATAATTTCTTTAGCAGAACCGGCATGGATATAGCTGGCAACAAATTGACGTGCATGTTCATATTTATCCGTAGCAAGCTGGCTCAAATGATGCACACCCCGGTGTACATTGCTGTTTTCTTCGGTATAGTAATGTTTTATCCTTTCAATAACCTGAACCGGTTTTTGGGTGGTAGCCGCATTGTCAAAATAAACCAATCGTTTGCCGTTAACCTTTCTGGCAAGAATGGGAAAATCTTTTCTGAGCTGTCCGATGTTTAATGACATGATTTATCTTTTGTTATCATGATCAGATTTTAGTTAAGTCAATTTAAAATTCCACGGGTTTGTCGGGGACGGAACAATGCAATACACATCTGTCACAAATAGAAAGTTCACCGCGCAGACGTTTTTTGATCATATCTTCGATGGAAATCCTCAGTGGTTCAATACCGATCTTTGAGGTTACCTCCGAAGTAAATGCATTCATTAGCAGCAGGCGGGCATCTTCACTGCTAATGCCCCGTTGCATCATATAAAACCTGGCTTTTTCATCCAGTTGACCTACCGTGGCACCATGGCTGCATTTTACATCATCGGCATAAATTTCCAGGAAAGGCATGGTGTCAACGCGGGCATCCGAGGTCATGAGGATGTTGTTATTTTGCTGAAAGGCATTGGTTTTTTGTGCATCGCGCTCAACAAAAATATAGCCATTAAAAATACCGGTTGCCTGGTCATCAAGTACTCCTTTAAAGATCGTTTTGCTATCGCAGTGAGGAGCAAGATGGTTGATGTAAACCTGGTTGTCTATTTGTTGGCTTTTATCCATCAGGTAAACCCCATTCAGGTTGGTTACCGCTCCTTCTCCCTGAAGGTCAACATTAATTTCATTTCTTATTTTTCCGCCATTCAGGGTGATCACATTGACTTTGCTGCTACTGTCTTTCTCCTGTCTGATAAAAGTATTGTTCAGCAAAGCCGTTTCATCGTTTAAATTCTGCATCTTATACAGTTCAAGGCTTGCATTTTCATCCACAAATATTTCGGTAAACGTATTGATGAAAGCAGAAAGGTGATTGATGGAATCGTCGCAATGCATAAACACCAGTTTACTGCTTTTGCCCAGTATGATCAAATTACGGCTGACAACAAAAGGGTTTCCTGTTTTATTGACCATTTTTATCAGTTGCAAGGCATCGCGCACCTCAACGCCGTCAGGGACGTAAACAAAAATGCCGTCGCTGAAAAATGCAGTGTTGGCCGCCGTTAGCCCATCCTGCCCGTAATCACCGATGCGTCCAAAATGTTTGTCAAAAAGTTCAGGTAAGTTTTTTTGTGCGGTTAAAATACTTCCTGTCAGCACACCGTTATCCAATTCGCGCAGGTTATCAGGGTCTTTGGCATAATAATGACCGTTGAGCATGGAGATTATTTCAGCATGGAAATTGTATATTTCACATTCAAAAAGTTCGTTGATTGATTTTTGATAAGGTTCGGCTTTTGTTTGCAACAAGAACTCACGATCAAAAATAGCTGTCAGCAAAGAGTTTCTCCATCTTTCATCTTTATTGCCCGGCAGACCTGTTGTTTTGAGTTTTTCAAAAGCTTTTTGTCTGAGTACCGAAATAGCAGAATGGTTGTCAACTTCTTTCACACGTTGGGGAAACGAAGATAAAAGAGAAGATTGCAGCCGGTTATGTTTTTGAATGGTCTTCATGGATGCGCTTTTTTATTCTTCAACGAGTTCTTTCACCCACTCATATCCTTTTTCTTCCAGTTGAAGGGCGAGGCCTTTACCACCGGATTTTACGATCCGGCCATCCCACATCACATGGACAAAATCGGGGATTATGTAATCGAGCAAGCGTTGATAATGTGTAATAACGATAAAAGCATTTTTATCGGAACGCAGTGAATTTACGCCGCGGGCAACTACTTTCAGCGCATCAATATCAAGTCCCGAATCGGTTTCGTCGAGGATGCCCAGTTGGGGATTGAGCATGGCCATCTGGAAAATCTCATTCTTTTTCTTCTCCCCTCCCGAAAAGCCTTCGTTTACCGAACGTTTGGTAAGCCTGGTTTGTATATCCACCAGTTTTTTCTTTTCTTCCATTATTTTCAGGAACTCAGCCGGTTTAACGGGGTCATGTCCTTTGTAAGCCCTTTGTGCATTCAGGGCGGTACGTATAAAATTGATCATACTGACACCGGGAATTTCCACCGGGTATTGAAAACTGAGAAATATACCTTCGTTGGCACGCTGGTCAGGTGTAAGTTCGGTAATGTCCCTGCCTTTGTATTCGATTACACCTTTTGTGATTTCGTAACCTTCGCGGCCGGTAATGGCTGCCGCCAATGTACTTTTCCCTGTTCCGTTGGGACCCATAATGGCATGTACCTCGCCATAGTTAACACCCAGGTTAAACCCTTTGATGATCTCTTTTCCGTTGATGGCGACGTGCAGGTTTTTTATATTTAACAGCATTTGTTCGATTTACGATTTATGAAAATGAATTACGAATTACGAAATGAGATTCGAATTCAGTTATTATTTCTTTTTTAATATTTTTCTTTTTTGCGGTTTTTACAGTTGTAACAAAATAGAAATCAGTTGATTGTTTTCATCCATTGCAACTGCCAATGTCTCATTATCTTTAAAATTCTTAAGTTTTTGGATAATTAGTAAAGCAATACTTGTTTCTCGCAATTCTTTCAAAACAACTTTAATCTTATGAATAAAGTCCTGGTTTGATTCAGCCTCTTGTGCTTCACCATAATGCAAAGCCGGGGAAGTGCCGGAACGAATCATTTGACCGGCACGATAATTTCCTGCACGTGTATTTGGCAAATTCTCTGCAATATCAATAATGGATATCAAAAAATCTGTAAGCCATTCAACCAAATTAAAATTTTTTGTTTCCATTTTTGATTCTTTTGATAATTTATTGTTCATCCTTCGTTTTCGTCAATCATTTTCGTCCTTCGTACTTCTCACCCCACACTTCCTTCCAGGGTGATGGCCAGAAGCTTTTGGGCTTCGATGGCAAATTCCATGGGCAACTTATTGAGTACTTCCTTTGCATATCCGTTGACGATCAGCCCGATGGCTTTTTCGGCATCAATACCACGCTGTTGACAATAAAACAACTGGTCTTCCGATATTTTGGATGTGGTTGCTTCGTGCTCAACAATGGCTGAACTGTTTCCGGTTTTGATGTAAGGGAACGTATGTGCCCCGCATTGATCCCCCAGCAAAAGCGAATCGCACTGCGAAAAATTCCGGGCATTGTCCGCTTTTTTTGTTACCCGCACCAGCCCGCGATAACTGTTGTTGCTGTGGCCCGCTGAAATCCCTTTTGATATAATCGTGCTTTTGGTATTTTTTCCGATATGGATCATCTTGGTTCCCGTATCGGCCTGCTGGTAATTGTTGGTAACGGCAACTGAATAAAATTCGCCAATAGAATTATCCCCCATCAAAACACAACCCGGGTATTTCCAGGTAATGGCTGACCCGGTCTCAACCTGTGTCCAGCTTATCTTAGAATTCCGGCCTTTGCACAAACCCCGCTTGGTCACAAAATTATACACCCCGCCCTTACCATTTTTGTCGCCGGGATACCAGTTTTGAACGGTAGAATATTTCACTTCGGCATCATCCATGACAATGATTTCAACCACCGCAGCATGCAACTGGTTTTCATCACGCATGGGGGCAGTACAGCCTTCCAAATAACTTACATATCCCCCTTCTTCGGCAACGATCAGCGTCCTCTCAAACTGCCCCGTATTGGCTGCATTGATCCTGAAATAAGTTGATAACTCAATGGGGCTTCGTACACCTTTTGGGATAAAGCAAAAAGAACCGTCACTGAAAACCGCCGAATTGAGCGCCGCATAATAATTGTCGGTATAAGGCACCGCTTTGCTCATATATTTTTTTACAAGATCAGGATGATTTTGGACAGCTTCACTGAATGAACAAAAAATAATATTATGCTTCGCCAAAATATCCTTGAAGGTAGTTTTGACCGAAACACTGTCAATTATCGCATCAACAGCCACACCGGAAAGCATCTTTTGCTCTTCGAGGGATACGCCCAGTTTATTGAAAGTTTCCAGCAGCTCAGGGTCAACCTCATCAAGGCTTGCAAGCATTTTTTTCTTTTTCGGGGCGGCATAAAATATAATCTCCTGAAAATCAATGGGCGGATGTTTAATGTGAGCCCATGTAGGTTCTTTCAGTTTCAACCAGTGCCGGTATGCTTTTAACCTGAACTCAAGCAGCCAGCCCGGTTCTTTTTTTTTCTTTGAAATAAAACGGATGATCTTTTCATTCAAACCTTTGGGAGCGGTTTCGGTTTCAATGTCCGAAACAAAACCATACTTATAATCACCGGATGTAAACTCTTGTAAAACATCACCATTATTCTTGTTATCTTTCATTCTCCGGTATAATTTAGAATAGTTTTAAATAGAATTGCGAAAATAGCGCTTTTTTAAATAGGACTATTTTAAATTCCGTTAAAAATAGCGATTGAACCAATGCATTAAATTCTTCCACATCCGTTATTGGTGCCCAATAAATCAAGACAATGCTTAAAATTGAAAGTAAGGCCAGGAAAATTTGCCGTACTTTTGTGCCCCTGTTTTAAATTATGAAAAATACCCTGCGGTTCATAGGTAAAACATTATGGTATATGCTGCTGATCCTGATCGGTATGCTGGTGATGTTTTACCTGATGGCACCTGTATATAAATTTTCGGAACCTGTTGCCTTTCATGGCAGTAAGCTTTATAACCCGTACCGGGATATGAACCCGGATTATTGGCACAGGTATAATTTCCAGGTACAGTCGAAGGTTTGGTGGGGGATAACCAACGGGCGGAAAAACAGCAATGAACTTATTGACAGCATTTATAATGTTTTGGGGTTTGACTATGTGGCCACTTCCGATTATCAGCAGATCAATTATCATGGCTCCGGCAAACCTTCATTTATCCCGACTTATGAACATGGTTATAATCTTTTTAAAACACATCAGGTTTGCATCGGCGCAAGGCGGGTTTTATGGATTGACCTCATCCTTTTCCAAACTACAAGCATGAAACAGTGGATCATTGACCAACTGGACAAGGATTGTGAAATTGTGGTGCTGGCCCACCCCAAACTCCGGGACGGTTATACGCTGGAAGATTTGAAAAAACTAACCCGTTACCGGTTTATGGAGGTTTTAAACAGCGCAATCATTTCGATGAAACATTGGGATACTGCACTATCCTCAGGCCAAATGGTATGGATACTGGGGGATGACGATGCACACGATGTGATGAACAGTAATGAAGTGGGACGGACATTCACCGTAATCAATTCTCCAACCCTGAACCGTGAAGACATAATCAACAGTTTAAAATCGGGTAAGGCTTACGGCGTTGACTTTTATCCGAAAAGAGATGTCCCATTGAAAGAAAGGATTGAACGTATTAAGCAGGTACCTGTTGTAAAAAGCGTAAAACTTTCAGGCGACACGCTGTTTGTTTCTATTGATCAAAAAGCAGGTATCATCAATTTTGTCGGACAGGGAGGTGCTCTTCGAAAGGCAGTCCGCGACACCTCTTCGGCAACTTACGTCATCAGAAGGGATGATACTTATGTGAGGGTTGAATTCAGGTTTTCCGACGGAACAGCCATTTATCTTAATCCCATTATACGCTACGAAGGCGAAAAGCCGGTTTCATTGTTAAAAGCCGAAGTAAACAAAACGGCAACATTAAATTTACGGGTCATTTATTTTTTGATTTTCCTGTCGTTTGCTTTTCTTTTTGCCCGAAAAAATAAAAAAAAGAATTTGTAAACAGAATGCAACAACTTAAAAGTAAATACGGCCGCAACCTGATCATTCTTATTATTGTTTCAACGGCACTGCGCATGTTTCTTGCCGGGATGCTCCAACTTGGAAATGATGAAGTGTATTACCGCCTGTATGCCTTGTATCCCGAATGGTCCTATTTTGACCACCCGCTGATGGTGGGTTTGGTTATCAGAGCTTTCAGCTTAAACCTGCTGTTGCACAGTGAATTTTTTCTCAGGATGGGCTCCATCGTCATTGGTGCGGTTAATCTCTGGCTGATGTTTAAAATCGGCAAAACAATCAAAAATGAAAGAACAGGGTTTTTTGCCGCTTTATTGTTTTTCGCCTCCATTTATGCATCGGTAATTTCCGGGGTTTTTATTTTACCGGATACGCCGCAATTGTTGTTTTGGATTTTAAGCATCTATTTAATTCTGAGGACACTTCCAAACGAACCGGGTGAAAGTCCGGTAAAATATAATTTACCCTTGCTGGGCCTTACGCTGGGACTGGGGATTTTATCAAAATATACCACTGTTTTTTTGTGGCTTGGTATTTTTCTTTATTTTGTTTTTTACCGCAGGGACTGGCTGAAAAACAAATACGTTTATTATGCCCTGGCCCTCTCATTTATTTGTACCCTGCCCATTCTTGTCTGGAATATAAAATATGATTTCATCAGCTTTACTTTTCAGGGTGGAAGGGTAATCAACGGCGGTTTAAATATTCATCCCCGGTTTTTTATGAGGGAGTTTTTTGGAGAAGTTTTATATAACAATCCTGTTAATTTTATATTAATTGTTATTGCCATTGTTTCTGTCATGAGAGAAAAACTATTGTTAAAAATTTCATATATCCGACTGATCGTGGTAACTACCATTCCGCTCATTGTTACTTTTTTACTAATCTCCCTTTTCCGGAGTACCTTACCCCATTGGTCTGCCCCGGCTTATACCATTTTGCTTTTGCTGGCCGCCGCCTGGCTTGATCAACAAATATCCAAATCACGTCGAATAGTTTTTTTAACCGCTTCAATTGTTTTTTTTATGGCTGTTATTGTTCTGGGATATGCCCAGGTTAACTATGGGGCAATTTTCAGGGATAAAAATGAGCGTTATGAAGATATTGGTTCAAATGACCCGTCCCTTGATATGTACGGTTTTAAACAGGTTGGGAAAGCTTTTGAAAAGATTGTTGAGCGGGACATCAGCAACAGTGTTAGGCCGGAGAACAGTGTGTTTGTAGGAGACAACTGGTTCCCGCTGGCCAATTATGATTATTACGCAGCCTCGCCACTGGGCATGCAGGTTTTCGGCCTCGGCGACCTTGAGCACCTGCATGAATATGCCTGGATAAACCGGGAACAGGGCGGATTGAAAAAAGGCATGAACGGATATTATATTACGGACAGCCGTTATTACAGGCCGCCCAATGAAGATTTTTATCATTCCTTTGAAAAAGTTGAACTAACCGATACCATTCAAATATACCGGTGTGGAAGGGTAGTTAAAAGAGCTTTTGTGTACCGGTTGAAAAACCTTGAGCAGGTACCTGAATATCCGTTTAAATAGTGCCGGGTTCCATCACCAATTTCAGGGAACTTTTTTGAACGAGTACGGGTTTCTGCTTTATTTTATAACACAACTGTCACCACAAAAAATCATCGTGACAGTTGAACAAACAGTTTGTTTATCCGGTTGAATAAAAACCGGCATCTATCAGATCATCTTTCCGGGGTCAACCCATTCTGTGAATTCTTTATCCGTAACATACCCCAAGGCCAGTGCAGCTTCACGGAGGGTTGTTTCTTCCTTGTGGGCTTTTTTGGCAATTTCGGCTGCTTTTTCATAACCGATATGCGTGTTGAGGGCCGTAACCAGCATCAGGGAATTTTCCAGATTTCGCTGAATGGCTTTGTCGTTGGGAATAATCCCCTTAACCGCATTATTGGCAAAGGACACACAGGCATCGCCCAGCAAACGGGCCGATTGCAGAAAATTAGAGATCATGACCGGCTTAAAGACATTCAACTGAAAATGGCCCTGAATTCCCCCGGTGGTGATGGCCACATCATTTCCGATGACCTGGCAGCACACCATGGTGAGGGCTTCATTTTGTGTTGGGTTCACTTTGCCCGGCATGATGGACGAACCGGGTTCGTTGGCCGGCAATTGAATCTCGCCGATACTGCACCGGGGGCCTGATGCCAAGTACCTGATGTTGTTGGCAATGTGCATCAAACTGGTTGCTAAAGTTTTTAACGCGCCTGATGCTTCCACAATGGCATCGTGTGCTGAAAGGGCTTCAAACTTATTTTCGGCCGTTATAAACGGGAATCCGGTCAGTTGGGCAATCTTTTCAGCCACCTTTTCGGAGTATCCTTCCGGGGTGTTCAGTCCGGTACCCACTGCCGTACCGCCCAAAGCCAGTTCGGTAAGGTGTCCCAGGGTGGCTTTCAGGGCTTTCAGACCGTGGTCAAGTTGGGAAACGTAGCCCGAAAATTCCTGGCCCAGCGTCAACGGTGTGGCATCCATCCAGTGTGTGCGTCCGGTTTTGACAATATTTTTAAAATCTTCTGATTTTTCGGCCAAAGCATTCCGGAGCATTTCAACTCCCGGTATGGTGGTTTCCATCAGCATTTTGTATGCGGCAATGTGCATGGCTGTCGGGAATGTGTCGTTTGATGACTGCGATTTGTTCACATCATCATTGGGATGGAGGAACTTTTTGCTGTCGGTGAGTTTCCCGCCGTGGATCACATGCCCGCGGTTGGCAACCACTTCGTTCATGTTCATGTTCGACTGTGTTCCCGATCCGGTTTGCCAGATGACCAGCGGGAAGTTGTCATCCAGTTTGCCTTCCAGAATTTCGTCGCAGACCCTGGCAATCATATCGGCTTTTTCCTGTGCCAGGACGCCGAGTTCGGCATTAGTCAGTGCAGCACCTTTTTTCAGGTAGGCAAAAGCCTCAATTATCTCGTGCGGCATGGAGGCTTCCGGGCCGATTATAAAATTCATTTTCGAACGCTGGGTCTGGGCCCCCCAGTATTTTTCGGCAGGCACCTTTACTTCGCCCATGGTGTCGTGTTCTATTCTATATTCCATGATTTTTAATTAATTGTTATTGGTTTATTTGTTTATTCCCGGTCATGAATGGCCGGGTAACTGAATTCAATGAATTTCCAATTCTTCTTTTGTCCTTTCCCAACATCTTTTTTTTATCTCTTTTTTCTTCAAAGCTCGAATAAATATTGCTCTATTGCTGACTGCCGATTGCCGACTGAAGACTGCTAGAACAACACATCAATCTCTTCAGCCGGGTCACCCCAAACGGCTTTGTTTCCCCTTTCCACGATGGGCCGTTTAATGAGTTTCGGGTTTTCAACCATAATTTTTACCCATTCATCATCCGTAAAATTCTTTCCTTTAAAACTTTGTTTGTAAATGGCTTCCTGTGTGCGCACCATGTCGTGAGGCTTTTTGTTAAGTTTCATCAGCAATTTGGTCAATTCCTTTTCGCCGATTGGATTTTTAAGGTATTCAATAATTTTGAAGTCATTGGTTTTGCTTTTCAGATATTCCAGTCCCGCCCTTGATTTTTTGCAGCGGGGATTGTGATAAATGGTGTACATAACGGTTCAATTTTTACAAAAACAAAAGTAGGGAAAACTGGCTTAAAATGTATTCTAAATAAGTGGATATACCGATTTTGAATGTTAAATTTTTACGCCTACTTACAGAGAATGGTATCAATATTAAAAAAAATATGTCATTTGACGTAACATTTACGGCATTGAAGTATTTGGCAACCAGGAAAAATTCAACATCTGGCTAAACACCAAAGGTGTTTCCGTGGTTTACACAAGCCAGTCAAGGGCGCTTTGTGTTGCAGAAATTGCCGTTCATGCTAATCTGGGAATTGTTCCTTCGGCAGTTGTGCCGGGAGATTTCAATTACCTGATCAATCTTTTTTTGCCGGCACTGTTCCCAGGAACTTTAGTTTCGAATGGAGATAGCTTTTCGACCCGCCGGGAATAAATCTACCCGTGGTCCTCAAATGGAAATAGGAAGTTTTAGTGGTAATTATGATTGGCACTTAAAGGATTCTTCTCCAGCTATTGATGCAGGAAAGCCGGATGATGAATATAATGATCCGGAAGACCCGGATTATCCGGGAATGGCATTATTCCCTTCAAAAGGCACTATAGTCAATGATATGGGAATTTATGGTGGTCCCAACGCATTTCCTGATTATAAACCAGTAGCAGATTTTGAAATAGATACCTTTGTTGTTATTCAAGGCGAACCGTTAAATTTAATTAACTTAACTCAAGGCGAACCGGATTCGTTTGAGTGGTCATTTCCGGGGGGAACACCTGAAAGTTCAACTGAAGAGAGTCCGTCAGTTGTATATGACAGTACAGGATTTTATAATATGACATTGGTAGCGGAAAACGATTCCGGATCACATGAGCTGACAAGAAGATATTTGATTTTTGTACAAACAACGACATCGATTGAGGAAACCAAAAGCACTGATTTGACAGTGAAGATATACCCCAATCCGGGTTCGGGAGATATAAACATTGAATATAATACTGAAAAATACTCAAATGTTGAAGTTACCATACTGAATTATATGGGTGAAGAAATTGAAAGATTGTATAATGGTATGCAATATGAAGGCCATCACAAATTATTATGGAAATCCGATAATGTTGAAAGCGGTATTTATTTATGCAGAATAAAGGCAAACGATAAAATAACAATTAAAAAGATTGTCAATTTAAAACATTGATCTCATGCCGTTGTCAGTGTCCCCACCGACAACTATTTTTCACCAACTATAAAAATTGTAGGACAATTATAATAGGCAGTCGGTGGGGACATCGACTGCAGAGAGAAAATACAAACGCCAATTGACGTAATATATCCGTCAAATTACGTATCTTTGTAAAAAATGACAATCATGTCCGACAATTCTGAACTCAATGAACCGGCCATCACTTACAACACGCTTGATGACAGGGATGCATTCCGTCTGATCAATGCCATCAAAAAGGGGATCAGTTATTCATTTTTTGAACGGCTTGCCAAAAATATCCCGTTTTCGCTGCGGGAATGGGCGTCGTATCTTCATCTGTCGGAGCGTTCTTTGCAGCGTTACAAAAAAGTAAAAGGCACTTTCGGGGCTGCAGCTTCCGAAAAGATCATTGAGATCATGATGCTGAATAAATACGGCATAGAAGTTTTCGGTGATCAGCAGAAATTCAACACCTGGCTGAACACCAAAAACGTGGCGCTGGGTGGCATAAAACCCAAAGAGTTGCTGGACAGCTCGTTTGGTATCGGGATGCTGAAAGATGAACTGACCCGCATTGAACACGGTGTGCTGGCATGAAGGTTTACCGTTTGTCCAAAAAGCAGTTTGCCCGCGACCTTTCCGGGAAAGGCGCCGAACTGGCAGGAGGCCGCTGGAACAGCCGGGGTGTTGCGGTGGTTTATACCGGTGAATCCAGAGCGCTGTGTATTACCGAAATCGCCGTTCATACCCCCCTGGGCATTGTCCCTGATGATTATGTACTGACAACCATCGAAATTCCCGACACCATAGAAATCGTTGAAATCACGATTGATAAATTACCCGCCGAATGGAATTCCATTCCGCATACAGGGAAAACACAGGCGTTGGGGGATGCCCTGATCAGGGAAAACAAATATGCGGTCATCAGAGTTCCTTCGGCAGTTGTACAGGGGGATTTCAATTATCTGATCAACCCGGCACACAAGGATTTTAAAAAGATCAAAATCCTGAAAACTGAAAAGTTTTCGTTTGATGACCGGTTGTTTGTGAAATGAACATTCCGGTTCTATCAGTTGGTATTATTGCCGGGGATTTCCCTTTTCAACCCGCCGGGAATAAAACTACCCGGCGGGACAGGGTTGACCTGACCTGGCGGGTGGACAACAAGGGCTTCGCGGGACGGCAGCACCCGCAAGGTCGATAAGATGGCGGGGTTCCCTTTTCGACACGCCAGGATAAACAGGACTAACCTTTCGGGTCTCCGCCCACATGGCCTACTTCGACCCAAAAGGTCAGCCGGTGGGGACACCGGCTGCGGTGAAGGGAGCTGTATCGGCGACTGAAGTCGCCGGTACGACAAGTTATTCCCCGCCAAACTCCATTAGATAAGCTTTGATAAATTCATCCAGATCCCCGTCGAGCACGGCTTGCACGTTGGAGGTTTCCACTTCCACCCGGTGATCTTTCACCATTTTGTAAGGGTGTAGCACATACGAGCGGATCTGCGATCCCCATTCTATCTTTTTCTTGTTGCCTTCGATCTTTGCCTGGGCTTCGCGTTTTTTCCGCATCTCTATTTCATACAACTGCGATTTGAGCATTTGCAGGGCTTTTTCCCGGTTTTGTCCCTGAGAGCGGGTTTCCTGGCATTCGACAACAAGGCCTGAAGGTTCATGTCGCAGACGGACGGCTGTTTCCACTTTGTTCACATTCTGCCCGCCGGGGCCACTGGAGCGAAAGGTGTCCCAGGTGATATCCGAACTGTTGATTTCTATTTCAATGTCGTTGTCCACGATGGGGTAAACATAAACCGAGGCAAAGGAGGTATGGCGGCGGTTGCCCGAGTCGAAAGGTGAAAGGCGGACCAGCCGGTGAACCCCGTTTTCACCCTTCAGGTATCCAAATGCAAAATCGCCGTCAAACTCAAGCGATACGGATTTAATACCGGCAACATCACCTTCGTGGTATTCAAGTTCGCTGACTTTAAATTGATGACGCTCGCCGTATCGTATATACATGCGCATTAGCATCTCAGCCCAATCCTGGCTTTCGGTGCCCCCTGCTCCGGGGTTGATCTTAAGGATGGCGTTCAGCTTATCTTCATGCGCCGACAGCATTTTTAAAAATTCCAGGTTTTTGATTTTATCCTCGGCCTTCTTAAAGTGCTCGTCCATTTCCTGTTGCCCGGCTTCACCGGATTCAAAAAACTCCTTCAGCACTTTCAGGTCGTTGAGTTCCTCCTCAGCTTCGGCAAATGCATCGGTCCAGCGTTTTTTTTCTTTGATTTTTTTTAAAAATTGTTCCGCCTTTTTCGGATCATTCCAAAAGTAAGGTGACTGGGTTTTTTCTTCCTCTTCCTTGATTAGTTTCAGTTTCTGATCAACGTCAAAGATACCTCCTCAAGGCTTCAAGCCTTTCAGACAGGTTTTTTATTCCTTCGTTTGTGTACATGGTATGGTTCTATCTTTATTAATTAACCTTAAATCCGCAAGATAGTTATTAACAAAACCGGCAAATAACTGTGCAAAAGTTCTTTACACAGTATTTGACCGGTAAATCTCATCACCTATTTTAGTGCTGTTAAATAAACTAACGGTGATAA
>CAJVWU010000085.1 GCA_913009755.1 uncultured Bacteroidia bacterium | reverse complement strand
TCTTGTTTGAGCTTTATATGGCTTTCAAACTGTTTTTAAAGGCATTATTGCCTAATCATATATTATCTGCCAAAAATATTGCATTCTAAAACAATGAAAAAAATTGAGTTCTCGGAGCGGATTCAATGTTGTTGCCCATGAGCCGATACGTTATGCGGTTACCAGAAAAGTATATGGTGTATTTATGAATAAGAACCTGTATTCCCAAATGCTTTTTCTGACACTTCCGTTTAACTTATTCGGGTTTTATGTTTTCAGGAACAGATGGAAAACATTGTGTTCTTTTAACCTTGCGGTTACCTTTTTTTTAATCGTTATTTTATTTACCAGATCGGTTTGGCTTGCATTCATCACCTCTTCCATTTTTACCCTTGCCTTTGTTTCCATTTACAATTACAAAAAGAAGAATGATTTGATCGTATTCGGAAAAAGAATAACCGGGGTACTGATTTTCATTTTAGCTGCAATAACCGTTGTGTTTTTATTAATTGCCGTATCACAAATATCCAATACGTCCAAAAGCCTGATAAAAAAAGATATCAGCACCAGCAAAGGCCGTATTGTTATGTGGAAAAAATCGTTGGAAATGTTCAAAGGCCATCCTGTTTTTGGCGTGGGCGGTGGAAACTGGAAAATCCTGATTCCTGATTATGGTGTATATGATGAATTGAGATTTTCGGGCAAGAAACGGTTTCAGCGCCCGCACAACGATTACCTGTGGATACTTACCGAATATGGTATTATTGGCCTGCTGGCTTTTGTCAGCGTGTTGATTATTGGTTTGTTTTACCTGGTCAGGATTATTGACCTGTCAGAAAACAAGGAAGACAGGTTATTTTATCTTCTGTTGTTTTTCGGACTTACCGGTTACCTGACTTTTTCCTTCTTCAGCTACCCCAAAGAGCGGATTGAAATTAGTATTTACTTTTATTTTATTTTGTCGCTTATCGTAGCCAAACATTTCCAACTCACCGCAAATAAAACCACGAATACTTCTGCAGGAAACTTTTTATTCATCATGTTGCCTTTTGTAATCATCTTGCTGACAGCTTCGTATGCGGGGGTTAAAAGAATTCAAGGGGAAAGCCATGCAAGACGGGCAATAGATGCATTGCATTCAAATCGTTTTGAAACAGCAATCAATGAAATTGATAAAGGTTATTCTTGGTTTTATAGTATGGACCCAACAGCAACACCTTTATTGTGGTATAAGGGACTGGCCAATTTCAGGAAAGGAAATGCCAGAGAAGCGCTAAACAACTTTTTAGCTGCCTCGGCCATCAATCCCTTTCACAGCCACACCTACAACAGCATCGGCATCGTTTATGCTACTGAAGGTAATTTTGTTAAAGCTAAAGAATATTTTTTAAACTCGTTAAAATTGCGCCCCTACTCCACTGAAACGATCGTTAACCTGGCAAAGATTTATATTCAGGGCCAAAATTATGGGGAAGCCTATCAGGTACTGAAAAAAGTTAAACCCAATTCTAAAAACACATCTTTTAAAATAATTATGGTCAAAGTGCTTGATTACAAAATAGATCAGTTGGCCGATTCAATCCGGGAAACAAAAATCCGTGATTACATTTTAAAAGTAAAAGGGTCAAAAGCCAATACTTTTAGCATTTATCAATCTTCCGCGAAAAAAGGCCGCTCGTTTAAATCACAGTTTTTAAATGATGTTGCCACCGATATGATGCAGCATGACACGATTTTAAATAATAACCAATTGAAACAGCTAAATAAATTCTTAATCCGCAAATGATCATACTTCATTACTTTTGCTTACTTAAACCATGATGAACGAATTTACAATGACCGGTGACTAATCATCCAATTAACCAATAAAAAAATGCGCATTGACATCATCACCCTATTCCCGGAAATGTTTGAAGGGCCTTTTTCCGAATCCATCGTCAAACGGGCACAGCAAAAAGGACTGGTTGACATTCATCTTCATCAGCTAAGGGCTTTCACCGCAGACAAACACCGGAAAGTGGATGATTATGCCTTTTCGGGCGGAGCGGGGATGGTGATGATGATCAGGCCGGTTGCCAAATGCATCGAATCGCTGCAAAGCGAAAGGGAATACGACGAAGTGATTTATATGAGCCCCGACGGGAAACTGCTCAACCAGACGATGGCCAACACCCTTTCGCTGAAAGGAAACCTGATCATGCTTTGCGGTCATTATAAAGGCATTGACGAGCGCATCCGCGAACATTTTATCACCAAAGAGATATCCATCGGCAATTACGTATTATCCGGAGGCGAACTGGCTGCTGCCGTGTTGGTTGACAGTATGGTCAGGTTGATTCCGGGGGTACTTGGCGATGAAACGTCAGCGCTTAGCGATTCGTTCCAGGATGGGTTGGTTTCGCCTCCGGTTTACACCCGCCCGCGGGATTTCCGGGGCTGGAAAGTACCCGAAATTCTCCTCTCAGGCAATGAACGGCTGATCGCGGAATGGAAAAATGAACAGGCTGTTAAAAGAACAAAAGAGAGAAGGCCCGGGATGAGGGATGAGTGTTGAGTTGTGAGTGATGAATGATGAGTTGGAGTTTGGGGTTCTCAGTTTTGAGTTCTCAGTTTTCAGTTTTCAGTTTATTACCCCCATATCCTTTATATACCCTATTCACCCTATATCCCCTCCTTTTTACACCTTATCCCCCTCTATCAAATATAAGAAACCCTAAAAACACTTACCAACATCACGCTGTAGATAACCTTTCAAAATATTTTCAGTTTTTATTTGCACTTTCCCAAATAGCTGTATATTTGCACCCGCTTTTCAGGCGAGATAACAAACCCCTTAAGAATAAGACAATGAGCAAGAACGAATTAATACAACTGGTTGAAGATACGGTTGAAATCAAAGAGTTTCCGAAATTTAAGGCCGGGGATACCGTTACGGTTACCTATAAAATCCGTGAGGGCAACAAGGAACGTTTACAGAAATTCCAGGGTGTTGTTTTGCAACGTGTTGGAAGCGGGCCTACCGCTACATTCACCATCAGGAAAATATCAGGCAACATCGGCGTGGAAAGGATATTCCCCATTTCCTCACCCTTTATTGAGGAAATCGTTATTAACAAAGTAGGTGTTGTTCGCAGGGCACGCATCTTTTACTTCCGCAAATTGCGTGGTAAAAAAGCCAGGATCAAAGAAAAGAGGATGTAACCATTCGATACGAAATAAGGAACTCAGGTTGATATGGTCTGAGTTTTTTGTTTATACCATCTCCGCACCCCTTTGCCTTACCACCTCATACATCAGCACCCCGGCTGCTACTGAAACGTTCAACGATTCAATTTCCCCAAGCACCGGGATTTTAACTTTTAGATCAGCCTTTTTCAGGTATTCTCCCGAAATGCCCTCCCCTTCCGAGCCAAGCAACAAGGCCACCGGGCCTGTCAGGTCGGCATAAAAACAGGTTTGTTCGGCTTTCTCGGTAGCGGCAGCAATCCGCAAGCCGCTTTGTTTTAAAAAGTCCAGGGTCAGTTTCAGATTTTCGCTGCGGCATATCGGTACTTTATAGATGGCCCCTGCCGATGATTTGATGGTATCTGAATTGAGTTGAGCCGTATTTTTTGACGGGATTATAACGGCATTTACCCCCGAACATTCGGCAGTACGCAGGATAGCACCGAAGTTGCGAACATCGGTGATGCGGTCGAGCAAAATGACAAAAGGAGTTTTCCCTTCTTCATACAGACCGGGTAAAACATCCTCTATCTGGTAAAACACAACGGGAGAAATATAAGCAACAACTCCCTGATGGTTTTTGCGGGTGATGCGGTTCAGCTTTTCCACCGGAACAAACTGGTAAGGGATGCTCCCCTGTTTCAGCCGTTGCATCAGTTCAGCAAAAGTGTCGCCCCGCAAGCCTTTTTGGATAAAAATCTTTTCTATCTCTTTACCGGCATTCATGGCTTCCATCACGGGATGCAGGCCATATACCGTATTCTGTTTTAAAGGCTCTTTCATATTATTCATCCGGCTCAAGATATTGTGAAGGTAGGCTTTTGGAGGTTTTCGCACCCAGTATTTTCATTTTTTCCACCTGGCCAAGGATATTTCCCCGGCCCGATTTCAGTTTTTTATGTGCCTCCCGGTACGAATCGGAAGCCCTGTCGAGGTGGGTACCGATTTTTTCGAGATCGGCAAGAAATCCGACAAATTTATCATACAACCTTCCACCCTGTTCGGCAATTTCCAGCGCATTCCGGGTTTGCTTTTCCTGCCGCCAGATGGACTCGATGGTGCGCAGGGTGGCTAAAAGCGTGGTAGGGCTCACAATAACGATCTTTCGTTCCCAGGCATAATTGAACAGGCCCGGATCGGCTTGAAGGGCTACACCAAAAGCCGGTTCAACGGGCATGAACATTAAGACGAAGTCGGGGGTATTCATCCCTTTGATGCCGGGATAGTTTTTTTCACTTAACTCTTTCACATGATTTTTTACCGAATCCAGATGCCGTTTCACGGCTTGTTCCCTTAACTTTTCATCTTCCTGAACGATATATTCCTGATAGGCTGTCAGCGACACTTTGGAGTCAATGATCAACTGTTTGTCTTCGGGGAGCTTGATGACCACATCAGGCCTCAGCCAGCGTCCTTCTTCATTCTGGCCGCTTTCCTGGATAAAATACTCCTGGTTTTTTATCAGGCCCGATTCTTCGAGGATACGCTCCAAAACCACCTCGCCCCAGTTTCCCTGCTTTTTAGTGTCGGCTTTCAGGGCTTTGGTCAGGTTTTTGGCATCCTTGCCCAGTTGAAGGCTCAGCGCCTGCAGGTTTTTCAGTTCGGCCAGCAGGTTGGTCTGGTCTTTCAACCCCTTTTCGTAAGTCGTCTGGACCTTTGTTTCGAATTTCTCGATTTTTTCTTTCAACGGGTTGAGCACATCTTTCAGGTTTTTGCTGCTGGTTTGGTTAAATTCTGCCGTATTCTGTTTTAAAATCTTATTGGCGATATTTTCAAATTCCACCTGGAATTTCTTTTGCAGTTTTTCAACTTCCATGCGTTCGTTATCCAGCTTTTCCTGTAAATTTTGAAAAGCCTCATCCATGGCTACGATCCGTTTTTGGGCATCTTCACGTGCCCGGGTTTCCGACTGAAGTTTATCATCAATCTTCATTTTCTCCCGCGACAACAAATCCAGTTCTTTTTGCAACACGCTGTTCTTGGTTTCCAGTTCGTTTTTTTCGTTTAAAAAACTGCTTTTCAGGCTTTCTATTTCTTTTTCCTTTTCAAGGATTTTTGCCTTACCGGCCATTTTTACAATGAGGGAGCCGGCCAGTCCGCCAACCAGGATACCCACAATTAAATAGATGATTTCCATCTGCTTATTTTTTGGGTAAAAATACCAATTATGGCTTAATGGTTCGGTATTTTGTTTGTAAGAATTATTTAGTTTCTATACCCCGCCCTAAAAGGACGGGGTAACTGATTCAAATTTTTTCCTGGATATCCCACAATTCTTGAATTTAAGCGTTGAATGTATTATCTTTATCGTGTTAATTTCATTAAAATGAATTTTAGTCCGAAATATGCCATCATCCTGTTTCCCGTATTTTCATTTATGTTGTGCCGGGCACAGATTTACGAACCCCCAAAACCGGTCATGACAACCAACATACTAAAGAATTTCATTAACCTTCAAATCCAATACCCATCCCGGGCTTTGCAAAACAAAGAAGAAGGGACAGTAAAAATTGAGTTTGCCACCGATGCAAAAGGCAACATTACGCACAGGGAAGTTTTAGCACATGTTTCCCCTGATGTGGATCGTGCCGCTTTACGGCTGTTTGACCTGATATTGTGGAAACCGGCCAAAGATTATGGCAAACCAGTCAACGGTAAAGGAATTTTCAAAATAAAATACAATCCGAAGAAATATAAATCGCTGGTAAAAAAGAGAGGTTTTGATTTACCGCCGCTGCCACATTCACCCGTTGATACATCGGGAAACATATACAGTCTGAAAAGGCTGAACAAATCCCCCTACCCTTTAATAGACAGCAGCTTCAAATCATTTGGCCAATATATTTCATCGAAGCTGGTATTTCCCGAAGCGGCTGCCAGGCTGAACATAAAAGGAACAGTGAAGTTACGGTTTGTCATTGAAAACAACGGGCTCCCTTCCAACATCAGTGTTTTGGAACCCGTTGGCGGGGGATGTACCGAAGAAGCCGTCAGTATTGTGGAACAGCTAAAATGGGTTCCCGGGCTGAAGGGGAACAAGGCGGCCAGGACTTTTTACCATCTTTCAATAAAATTTGACCCGGCAGACCAGTTAAAAAGCAAATACATTCCCAACCAGGCCAACTCAGGCATTTGATGTGCTTTTATATACTTTCATGTCAATTTAAATAAAAAAATTTCATGTTTAAATGAAATAGTTATTTTTGCCGCTTTTAAAAAACTAAAAACAAAACAATGAAAAAAATTCTATTTATCACCTTGCTATTTGCTTCTGTTGCAGCATTTAGCCAAGACACCATCCGTGTTGGAAACTGGACCATCATGGGAAAAGTGAGTTTAAACATTTCACAAAGTTATTTCGCAAACTGGTCGGCAGGCGGTATAAGCAGCTTTACACCCATTGGAAAATACACCATGACGGCCAACTATAAAAAAGACCGTCACGAATGGAACAACTGGCTTGACCTTGCCCTGGGCTACAACCTCTTTTTGGATGTGGACCCGTTGAAAACCGAAGATAAAATCGAATACATAACGAGTTACCGGTATCAACTTGCGAAAAGCTGGTATTTTGCCGTGCTGGGGAAATTTGCTTCCCAGTTTGCCAAAGGATATGACTATTCGGTGGATTCAACCAATTACATTTCAAAATTCATGGCACCTGCATATATTGATGTCGGGCCTGGTATAACGTACGAACCCAAAGATTGGTTTACGGTTTATTTTTCCCCGGTCACTCCGGCATGGATTGTCGTTAACGACCAGAAACTTGCCGATGAGGGTGCTTTTGGCCTGGACGCTGCTGTTTACGACACAGCCGGAATCCTGGTCAGTCATGCAAAAAAGGTAAAGTCAATGTTTGGCGCCAAAATGATGATTGTTTTGAAAAAAGAAGTGGCCAAAAATATAACGCTTGGCACTAAGCTGGAATTATTTTCCGATTATCTGGACAACCCGCAGAATATTGATGTCAACTGGCAGGTATTGGTCGGGATGAAAGTAAATAATTGGTTAAATATTGACCTTCAGACGACCTTACTGTATGACAATGACATCATGATCACCGACAAAAACGGCAACATCGGACCCCGTACCCAATTCAGGGAAGTTCTGATGGTCAGCATCGGATATACTTTTTAAAACAGCATGAAAAGAATAGGGCTTTTATCGGACACTCACGGGTATCTTCACCCACGGGTGTACGGTTTTTTTATGCCCTGCGATGAAATCTGGCATGCCGGGGATATGGGTAATATGGAAACTGCCGACCGGCTTGCCACCATAAAACCATTAAAAGCCGTTTATGGAAACATTGACGGTGGCGATCTGAGGCTGACCTGCAAAGAATATGAAGTGTTTGATTGTGAGGGAGTCAAAGTGCTGATGATCCACATCGGCGGCTATCCCGGCAGGTATAGTCCCAAAGCAAGAAAGCTTATTGAAAAGTATCATCCTGCATTATTTATTTCGGGCCATTCCCACATTTTGAAAGTTATGCCCGACAAGAAATATAACTTGCTGCACATCAACCCCGGGGCAGCCGGAAAGCAGGGCCTTCATCATTTAATTACTGCCGTCAGGTTCACAATTGACGGGACACAAATCAAAGACCTTGAGGTGTTGGAAATTAAGCGGTAGGGTAAGCTCAAAATATTCAATCGCTTTTGGGCATCATTCCTGTCCAAATTGACCTCATTGATCTTATGGCTAATTGCACTAAAAAATAACAAATGATAAAAACCCAATACGTAACAATTGAGTATTGAGTTGCCAGAAATGACTTTTTCAAGATAGCCTTTTAAACCAAACCTACCTCAGTCGGTCGGCTGACCTGATTAACCGCTCATCATGAATGATGCCCCGGTAAGCCAGAATAAAGAAAATAAATGAAACAACAGGCAGGTAAGCCCCTGTATCGTATCCGACTATTCCGGCTGCGGCCAATCCCAACTCCTTTTCATAATAAAAAAAGAACAACGCTATCATTACAAGAAGAATGATAATGGCAAAGCGAACAACGTTGAGCTGACGTTTCCTGTTTTTAAAAAGAAAAATAGCCACAAAGGCCAAAAAGATTGTCAGTGCAGTGATCACCTGCAGCGGCCACATAAAATAATCGGGTAATGCCGGGGTGTTGTCAGGTACCAGTGAAACTATTTTATAAGAATACAGCACCAGCGAATCGTCAGTTCCATAAACCGAAGCCAGTGGAAAATAGAATGTTGCCCCCATAGCGATGGCAGCAAGCAACAGATAAAGTGTTTGTAATCTCTGTATCATAACGGCTTATTAGCTTTTTCGGCAAAAGTAAACAATTAATATGGAATCGGATAAAAGGGCAAAGGGTCAAAAAGTTTAACTACGTACTTTCTTTAAATGAGCCTTGACCTGCTCCAGTGCGATGACAAACCACACCGTATAATTTTGAGGATTATTTGCCACATCATCAACAACCCAGTCGAAATCAACATATTTCCAACCGGAAACCTCATCGGGGTTCGGATCAGGTTTTTTATCACTGTAACCGACAAATACATGGTCAAACTCATGTTCCGTCAACCCGTCGCCCACATTTGCTTTATAGATAAATGAAAAAGCTTCTTCCAGATCACAATCAAAGCCCATTTCTTCAACCATCCGGCGATGGGCAGCATTGTGTGTGTTCTCTCCGGTACGCGGATGGCTGCACACGGTATTTGTCCATAATCCGGGTGAATGATATTTTTCATCGGCACGTTGCTGTAACAACAACTTCCCTTCCGAATTGAATATAAAAATTGAAAACGCCCGGTGCATCACCCCTTTTTCATGCGCTTCCATTTTCTCCA
This sequence comes from uncultured Bacteroidia bacterium, assembly GCA_913009755.1. Classification (GTDB taxonomy): domain Bacteria; phylum Bacteroidota; class Bacteroidia; order Bacteroidales; family F082; genus JAADID01. The sequence goes on along the minus strand of CAJVWU010000085.1, from coordinate 6,242 downwards.
TTGCACCAAGCGACTGATCATGATTATTGACAAGTATAACGTATTCAACATGCATCTTCAATTCTTTTTGATGTTCTAAAACGATTGCAGCAAATATATAAAATATGTAAAAAGGCTAAATTTTATTTTGATAAGGAGCAACCATTCTGTCTATTATACCACAAAAAAAAACAATAAGCCCAGGAATGGCAGCATTTTAACAACACCTTACATTTCTGAGGCATCTATAGGCAGGCATGAGCGATTCAGGTTTTTTTTTATCTCCCCAATTATTATTTCCTATCAATCAATTTGGCATCTTCCATGAGGACATCGTAAGAATATCCGTATCCGAAATCCTTGTTTAAAATGATCTTGCCCTTAAAAGTAAGGATATCTCCTACTTTACAGGTGTCGTGCGTTGTAATTGCCAGGTCAAACTTCCCGTTGGCCTGCGTACCATCCTGGATGTGCAACCAGTTCATTTTTAAAACGTCCGGCGTATATTTTACAACCTGCCCTCTGACAATCACAGTTTTCCCATTGTATTTTTTGGTATCTGCCAGTAACGTGGCAAGTGTGATGCCGCCTTTGGCAGGTCCCACATTTTCAACGAGCGATTTATTTACATGAGCCGACCCTGTTTTTTCCACTTTTACTTTTTCAGGTGACGGAAAGGGTTTGTCACTTAAATGGTCAATAAAATAAATAGTCTTAAAAGTCCTGTCCAATGCCTTACTTTTAAAATCATTCATTTCCATCCACTGGTCAAAATAATAAGTCCCGCCTTTTTTAATGTTATCGTTTCTGCCGACGGCTGCCCAGTAAACATCATTGGCTTCCTTAAATTTCACATAAGTATAATCCGGGCTCTGGATCACTTCTTTTACCAAAACCCTTCGCAGGTTCGGGTTTTCAGTTTTATAACTGTTATCCGTACTTTCCGACTGACATGACACCAAAACTGATATCATCATGACCAGTAATACTTTTAGCAATTGTTTTTTCATGGTTTTCAAATTTTAATAATTGTTTAATAAATATTTAATTCCTTTGTTTAAATTGATTCGGGCAATTTCTTTTTTACTTCGACAGGCCGTTGTTAAACGCATCAGGACAACCACGGCGAGGAAAATATTTTCCATGCTATTTGTTGATAATTCATTTAAGACGGCTAAATTAACCAATAGTTCGGATGATGTGATAAAAACTGACAGGATATACTGGCATAAAATCCTTTGTGGTATCCCATTGTTACAATTTGTGTTTTTCCATCAAAACGTTCGTTATCGGTTAACCTGTCTGTCAGTTCCTGTTTTGGAATATACTTTTCTGATGTAGTCGAGGGTATCATCGTCATCAGAATAAAATTTATCCAATATTTCAATATTGCTAAGTGTATAATCAATGTCTGTTGACACTTCGAAATGATAAATATCACCTGTATCAAAATCATATATTTCCCTGACGGTTGAAATATCCTGTGATTCTGAAACAATACTGAACAAAAGAAAAAGAATAATCATTGCGGTAATTTTATGGCTGCCGGGCCTGTTTTTATTTGTCATCTGAAAATAAATCATATTAACCTCCTTTTATGTTTCGATATGACTTGCCGTACGGCTGCCAACAATCAGAATATGGCTCGCGGTGGTCATATACGGGTATTTTATTGGAAGGACAATGTACAAAAAAATAGTGGTATTTTTACCCGGGCCGGGAAATTTCCTGAAAATCAGATTACAGGTTTTTGTTTTTTTCAAACTTACCACTTTTCTCTATTTTTTCTAACCCCCCAATACGTAACAGAAAAAACCAGTAATCGTAAAAGTTAAAAAGAAACAAAGTTATGCCGGAGAACAATGCCTGTTTCAACAAACCGTTATTAATAAAAAGATAAAATCAGGTAACGGGAAAAACAACTTTTAGTTTATCTTTGACAAAGACTACATGAACTATGAAAAAATCATTCTTATTTGCATCAGCACTGGGATTTGCAGCCACCTTCTGGTTTTTCAGACTGCCATTTAGCTACGGACACCGTTTAAAAGGCTTCGTCATCGCCCTGTTCTATAACGATAATGGCGATATTGTTGTCAAACTCAGCCACCACAAACAAGATTATCTGATCAGCCGGGGAAGGAATTTGGGCATTGACCTCAAGAAATTAAAAACCAAATTGATCGGAAAACCGGTTTACATCTGGATTACCCACCCCAAATGGCCATTCGACAATTCCCCATACATCACCCGGTTGATTTGCGACCATGAACTGGTTTATACAAAATGGTGAAAATCACCATTATTTTTTACTAATCTAATACTATACCGATGAAAATCACTGTTGGCACGTTCAACCTGAACAACCTCTTTTCGCGTTACAATTTCAAAGCAGGCATCAAATCCCTTAAAAGCGGGACAACCGTTGAATACATCTTCAACGATAAAGATAGTTTTAAGATCAAAAAGTTTCAGGGGAAACTCATCAAGCCCAAAAACAAAAAAGACACCCTGAAAATTGCACAACGGATACAGGCTATGTCCCCGGATATTCTGGCGGTTCAGGAAGTGGAAGATATCAACATTCTGAAACAGTTCAATAAAGAATATCTCGGAAACAAAGCCTACAGATATGTAACCCTTATCGAAGGAAACGACCCCCGTTTGATTGATGTGGGCCTTTTGTCAAATTACCCGTTGGGTGGTGTCACTTCCTGGCAACATGCGGTTTATGACCATGAAACCAGGAAAATATTCAGCCGCGATCTGTTGCAGGCCGACATATTGAATGACAAAAGAAATAAAAAACTGTTCACGCTTTTCGTAACCCATTTAAAAAGTAATTTCATCTCTCACACAAGCACCGACAAGCAAAAACAGAGGGATAAGAACAATCAAAAACGGTTGAAACAGTCAGCAACCATCGGCCGGGTTATCGAAGCCCAAACCCGCCCTGACAGTAAATATATTTTGGTGGGCGATATGAATGACAACCCGGATTCGCTTTATCTAAAAGGGTTTACTGCCAATGCTGAAATCGGCTTACATAATGCCCTTGAAAACATGCAGGAAACCGGCCAAATGAACCACACCAAGTATCCTCCCGCCAACCCTTTCTGGACACACCGCTTTAATGTTTCGGCCGGTAACTATCAATACAGCCTTTACGATCAGATATGGATCAGCCCGGCGCTGACAGGAAAACTCTCGGGAGCACGGGTAGCGCGCCGGAAAAGCGTCAGCGGCGACGGCAGCGACCACGATCCGGTGTGGATCGAATTAACTCTTTGAAAAACATTTCCTGTTTACCTTACAGATTGAATATATCACTCAATCACTTAATTATCAACAACTAAAAATAACTGACATGAAAAAATCAAAAGAAGAAAAACGCGCCCTTCGCAAAGCCAAAAGGGCAGAACGCAAAAAGTTAAAAAAACTACGAAAAGAAAAATTCAATGAGCTGGTATCCGCCGCATCAAAAGCAAAACTGAAATTTGATCCGGAAGATGATTTGCTGAAATTTATGGACATCTTCAGTCAGGTATGGCCGGTACTGAAACCGGGCCTCGAATATGCACAACTGATCAAAATCACCGGCCCGAAAACGGATAAGATATTACGGACGGTGATTGACCTGGGGCAGAGAATATTCACGGGCGATGCCGGTGAAGAAGAACAGACAAGGTTCCTTACCTACCTGGATTCGATCTGGGATGTTGTTGAGAAAGTACTGGAAATCCTTAAAACATTTACCAACGAAAAGACCGATGATGTGATTGACCAGGTCATTGAAATTGGGGAATGGATCACGGATAATGAGGAGTGACGAGCGATGAATGTTGAGTGATGAGCGGATCAGATTCTGTCGTGCGCTGGCTTGCCCCTTTAAGAATAGAGGGTGCAGGGAGAAAACATGAATAATGAATGGAGAATATGATTTACGAAAACGAAGACCCGGGAAAGAGGGAAGAACGTGATCATAAACACCTTTATCAGGCAATTACTTCAATAACCTCACCGGCATGATCAAATATTGATTTTACCATTTCCTGCCAGCGTTTCGGAAATGCGGCCCTGGATTCTTCGGTTGCCTGCTGCCCGATGGCCATCATGAGCACCGGTTTGGGATCAATAACTTTTCCGGGACGATAATTGAGTTTTACGGAAGCACCCGTATCCAAACGGGTAAAACGCACATCGGCATCCATTTCCACTCCGAAAAAAAGGAGATCGCGGCGTTTGAAGCGAACTTGCTGAATACCGCCAAACCCCAGGTTTCCATGAGCTGCACCTGTAATGTTTGTAATCACACTTGCGGTAACACCTGTATTGTCCGTTTCCGGATTCTTTCTCAGTTCGACTTTTATATATCCGCGTTTGGGCATATCAGAACCGAACAATTCCGTCAACGCTTTTTGTGTTACAAGGTATGCCCCGGCAACCACCGCACAACTGTGTCCGGCCATTTTTACCGTGTCAGCGTAATTGAATTCAAGGATGCCGTTCTCACTTGTGCCAAGAAAGAGTGCCAGATCGTCTTGTAAGATAATGGGAGTAACGGAATCAAAATATTCAGGATATTTCATAGGTTTACTTTCATAAATGAATAAAAAAACGGGTTTTAAAATTTATTTATATGCCCGAAGCCAACACATCCACAATATGTGCGATCTGAATGGGCAGATTATGCTTTTTGATGTATCCGTACTGGTGCATCAGGCAGGATGAATCGGTGGAGACGATGTATTCGGCACCGGTATCCAGGGCATTCTGAACTTTTTGCTGTGCCATGGCTGTGGAGATGGGCTCAAATTTTACGGAAAAAGTCCCCCCAAATCCACAGCAGACATCGGTATCTTTCATTTCAACCAGTTCAAGGCCTTTCACATTTTTCAACAACTGCCTCGGCTCGTTTTGCAAACCGTATTCGCGCAGTGCGGCACACGAATCATGATAGGTAACCTTGTGTTCAAATACCGAACCGAAATCATCAATTTTGAGCACATTGACCAGGAAATCGGTGATCTCGAAAATATTACGCTGCAGTTGCTTGTAATCGTTGTGATAAGCCGAATTGTAAAACAGCTCGTCATAAAAGTTTTTAATGTAATCGATGCACGAAGCCGATGGCCCGACAATGGGGCGGTTGTTGCTGAAGTCTTTGATGAATTTCGTACCCAGTTTTTTGGCTTCGTCCCAATAGCCGCTGTTGAAAGCAAACTGCCCGCAACAGGTCTGGTTTGTATTGTAATGCACCTTAACCCCGGCTTTTTCCAGTACCTTCACCATATTGAATCCTGTTTGGGGATAGACCTGATCAATAAAACAGGGTATAAAAATATCTACTTCCATTGTCGAAATTTGCGCAAAGGTAAGAAAGTCGGTTCAAAAGAAGGATTAATTTTTATTTTGATGTGCTGGGGATTAAATTGTTTCAAATACATTTACAAATACCCATATAATTTTTGTTGAAATATTGAAGTATGATCCTCACGCAAATTCTTTTTCAGGTAGTGTTCAATACAAAATACAATGAACGAACCATGATAGAATCCGGTCAGGAAAGACTTTATAAGTACATCCGGGGAATCTTAAAAAATAAAAAATGTCATTTGTATCGAATTGGCGGAGTGGAAGATCATTTACATATTGTTACCCATATACAGCCTACTGTTGCGCCTGCATATTTAGTGAAAGATATTAAGATTGCTTCGTCTGATTACATTAAAACTGAAAACATTTTCCCCAACTTTAACGGCTGGCAAGATGGTTATGGAGCATTTACTTATGCTATTTCAGCAAAAGCTAATTTGACTGAATACGTAAAGAATCAAAAAGAACACCATAAGAAAGTAAGTTTCAGGGATGAATATATTAGTTTACTAAAAGAACATGGGATTGAATTTGATGAAAAATACTTATTGTGATTTATTGAACCCCGCATGCGGGGTTCTAAAGAATTTTCTCACCTGGTAACCCCGCATTGCACGGGGTTATTCACATTAATCCCGCACACGCGGGATTGATAGTGCAAATGAAGTGTTGTTATAAGTTGAAAACAGGTTCACTTGTAAGCTTTTGCTTGGTATTGGCAATTTTTGCTTATGCTTTTTACAGTTAAAATATTTACCCGGGGTAGTATCCCTTTTTGTGTGTAATGGCTTCTTAAGCTAAAAGCAAAGTTATTCATTTTTTTGTCTTTTCTGTGGAATGAATGGAAGCGAAGCGGAGGCGTAGCCGGAGCGAGCTTCCATTCATTC
>CAJVWU010000084.1 GCA_913009755.1 uncultured Bacteroidia bacterium | reverse complement strand
TGATTGTTGAATTTGGAATTACTGCTGCAAGATATTGCAACTATAGCTGTTAGCACAGAAAATATGTTCAAATCCTGCTTTCGGAGTGCCAGTGTTTATAGTACTTTTGGAACTGCGAAACTTGAGTAATTAACATTAATTATCAAAGAACTTTTCCTTATGAAAAGATCATGGCTTATAATGATGATCAGGACAAACTCTATTGCATCACCCCGACCAATTCCCTGAAAATTTATAGTGGGACGGATGAATCGTTGATTACTGAGTTATCCCCTCCAATGGATTACAAGTATGCATTCCATAACTTAATATATGAAAGTAATCACGATAAAATGTTTTGGGCCATTAACTATGGTGCGGGACATAGTAACAGCAACATAATCAAAGTAATAGACGGGCAGACCAATGTAATAGAAGCAGAATATACTTTTACTTCGATGGAAAGTGCAATAAATGACATTTTGATAAACCCCAATGATCCTGAGATTATTTTTATATCATCTTATAAAGAACTCATTACTCTATCATATAACTATGTTAGTAAAACCTTTTCCTATTTAAATACATATACTTTTCCAGACAACACAATGCCAGGCAAACTGGTTTATAATTCAAACAATAATAAATTGTATGTAAATAAACATGCACACAATGAACTCCTGGTATTTGATGGCCTGACCGGCGCGTATGATCATGTAATTAATGTTCCTTTTAACAGGGTTTATAAAACTGATTTTAATCCGGTAAACAACAAACTGTATTTTACAGGACTGGACAATGACCTGCAAATTAATGCCTTTTATATGTTTAGTTGTAATGAGGAACATACAACACCAAATTATTTTAACTGCAACGGCGTTTTGTATAATCCCGAAGAAAATGTTGTTTATGTTTCAAATTTCTATTATAATTCTTATAGTGACCCGGTTCTGAAAATGTTTGACGGTGAGACTGAATCCGAAATTAAGTCGGTAGTAAACAATGGGGGGGCAGGCTCAGTTATGATGTACTATAATCCGGCCAGTGAAAGGTTAATTGTGGGGAACAATGATGGCGATTATGTTTTTGTAGGATGTTCCGACCAGATTGATGTCATTGATGCTTCAAGCGGCAGTGTAATCAGCAGCATATCAATTTCAGGTAATGTAATAGATTTTGAATTTTACGGAAACCATATTTATGCGCTTACGTCAGGGAATAAATCATTAATTTCAATTAATATAAATGATTTTTCAATAGATGCGCAGATACACTTATACCAGACACCGAAAGAATTAAAGGTTTTTGACAATAAATTATATTGTATCAAATTTAATAGCTGGTCTAACTATTCGACAATCAACATATTTGATCTGGAGGATAATCTTAACCTGTTGCAGACCTATCCTTTACCCATAAATATTACGAAAATTCAAGCGAGCGATTTCTCAGGAAACAAATATTTTATGGGATTTAATGCTGTTGAAGGAAGGTATAAAATAAGAATACTTGATGAAAATGATGTGCTCTCCGGTGATGAAATCTATATTCCGAACGGATATATGCTGGATATGCTTTACAACAATATTAATAACAGATTATATGTTTTTTTTGAAAAGACGGGACTAAATGATAATTACAAATCATTATATCTGAACATGTACAACTCAGGCGACAACTCATATCTTTCAACCGTTGATCTTCAACAAAATGGAGCAAATACCGGATTGCAGAATAATATTGGTCATAATGTTGCTAATAGTCAAAATATTTTACCTGGCGAAAAATTATTGGTTTTTAACAATAATCAGGATAATATGTATGTCTTAAATGGTAACTTCAGTAATATCAATGTGATTGAGTGCACCCCCGAACAAGCTGTTTACCATTCGGGGTATAACTGGATTTCATTTCCAAGGTTGGATAGGACAAATAATAATCCCGTGGATGCACAAACACTGCTGTCTGGAATTGACCCTTTTCCTGATAACCTTACGTTATGGGGATTACCTCCTCAAAGTCAAGATAAAAATTATAAACGCTATTTTGATCAGACTTGGTCAGGTAATTTAAACACTGTCCAGAGTACCCGCGGTTACAAGCTGGAGCTTCCCGATGAAAGCAATTATTATACCCTTGAAATGACCGGCACCCGTCTTGATCCGTCAACCACTTTGAATATTTACGAAGGATATGAAAACTGGGTGGGGTATTTCATTCCGCAGGAGCAGGACATTTTTGATGCGTTGGGCAGCACGGCAGACAATATCCTGGAAATTTACCACCAGGACTGGACCTGCATATATACTGAATACCCCTGGTTCGACCCGCAAGGACAACAGACCGGACCCAAATGGTATTGCGATAACCCTGCACACAATATATCTTATGGCGAAATGGTTGTCCTGAAACCCGATTCCGACCTTTCGTTTCAGTGGAACAACCCCCTGAATCCCCCCGGAGGAAATCCCGACCCGGACCCCACTCACTACAGTTACGAAGAAAAAGACAGCTATTCGGTATATGTGGTGGAACTGGACACCACCGAAAACCCGGTGGAGGTCGGCGCTTTTGTCGGCGACACCTGCATCGGCGCCTGTACGGTATCGTCGGACGATACGCTGGCCATGATCAGGGGATACACCGGGAACAATGACAACGACAGCGTCACTTTTGAGGAACATTATGCTTCGCGAAGTATGGAAGACCAACGGATCAGGGAATATTACGTGTACAACAAAGAAAAAAACCTCCCCGAAAAAAGGGTGATCAGAACCGGGGAAAAACAAAAGGTGTTCTTTGTTTCGTTCCGAAACAGGAAACAGGAGGAACGGGCTGCCGCAGGAAACGATTTCCGGCTTTCGGTTTATCCCAACCCGGTTTCCGGGGCAGTGACCTTTGAATACACCCTGCCCGCCGAAGCAAACGTCAATATCAGCATTTTTGATATGTACGGGCGGAAGGTAAGCACTGTAATGCAGGCTGTTCAGCAGGCGGGGGCTAAAAAGGTACGTTTGAATCCCGTGGGTATGTCCGGCTCAAAACTTGAAAAAGGCGTTTACCTGATCAAACTGAAAACCGGCTATGGCAGCGCCGGACAAAAGATTGTGATCAATTAAAGAGTTCACGCCCGCCTGACCATCCCGTGGTTACGGTATCGGGCAGGCAAAGACGCAGAGACGCAGAAGTATATTTATTCTTTTCACGCTGCGTCGCTGCGTCGCTGCGTCGCCGCGTGACATAAAACAGAAAACAAAGAACATGAAAATAAAAATATTCCTTTTCATCATTCTTGTTTTGCTTCAGCCCCTAATGATTTTGGGGGCGGACACACTGAAGGTGAAACAGGACGGCACGGGCGATTACCTGAAAATACAGGACGCCGTCAATGCGGCCGACAACGCCACGGTCATCCTGGTTTATCCGGGAACCTATTACGAAAACGTAACCTACCTCGGCAAAACCCTTACCCTCGGCAGCTTGTACCTGGTCACCGGCGCCGACTCAATCATCTCGCAAACCATCATTGACGGCAACCATAACGGCAGTTGCGTGCGTTTGGAAAATTTTGAAACCAACTGCCGGCTGGTGGGGTTTACACTGCAAAACGGGAGCGGAACGGAGGTTGAAACTACAGGAAATGTTATATATATGAATGGTGGAGGAATTTATTTAAATAAAACTAGTTTAAGTTTAGAACACTGTATCATAAAAAATAATGAAGCGTATAATGGAGGCGGGATTTATTCATTACGTTCAGATTTGTTTTTAAAAGGTAATAGCATTTGCTATAATTCAGCACATAATTTTGGTGGTGGAATAAAATTTGTCGGTTCATACAATACTGTTTATCACATTATTTTCGACCAAACCGATTTAAACAGTATTTACCTGAATTATGCATCGGCAGGATATGATTTTTGGAAAGCCGATACGGCATATTGCAGCCCTATTATTCTGGATACCGGTACTGTTGAGAGCCCAAGCTATTACTATTTTTTTTCAGTATCTGACAGAGGCTATCCGGTTGATGACTTATTGATAACTATTAACCATTGGAAAATTGAACAGGCAGACAGTGATTTATACGTTAGCCCGGAAGGCGATGGCCAGAATTCCGGATTAACGCCTGATGATCCGTTAAAAACCATTGCCTTTGCACTAATAAAAATCAAATCGGACAGCGCCAACCCCAAAATCATTCACCTCGCCGAAGGGACATATTCCCCTTCACAAACAGGTGAAAAACTGGCCATCGGGCTAAAAAGTTATGTGGCGCTGGAAGGTGCAGACCGGGAAAAAACCGTCATTGATGCTGAATATAAAACCCATTGTATTTACCTGATACCTGGTGGATCAGGGGTTTTATTAAAAAATATTTCCTTTATTAATGGTTACGGTTATCATTATTTTGAAACAGGCGTTATAGATGCTGTAAAATCCCATAATGTTTTTCTTGATAGTATAAAATTTCTTAATTGCTCGGGACCAACAGTATCCGCTTTGGCAGTTTATTTTAATGATTCAACCATTATCCGCAATTGTTTATTTGAAAATAACAAAGGATCTAATGTCGTTTCACTTGGAAATCATTATTTTAATGAAAATACTGAAAATTATTTCGAAATTTCATCAAGCCGCTTTCTGAACAACACCTTCGATTCCACCTTTTCAAACGGCTATGAAGTAGCCATGTGCATTCCCATTCAGATTGTTGCTGAAAATTACCCAAATAATGGAAAAATAAAAGGGAATATTATTAATACTGAAATAATTAGCACTATAGATAGTGCGATAAATAATCTGCCTGTTGCCAATGGCATATCTGTCACTGGAAATGCTAAAATAAATATCATTAACTCAACACTTGGGAACAACTATACCTATAATCAATTCGGTGCACCTTTGGGACTCGCCGAAAATGCCAATGTAAATATCTACAACAGCATCCTCTGGGGCAATGTACCCTACCAATGCTTTACCAACAGCTCTGAAAATGACCCGGATTCATTGTATATTTATCACTCCTGTGTTGAAAACGGATTGGGCGGGATAAACATCATGGGGCCTTATGATTATGTCTATTATGAAGACAGCACCAACATAGAGAGCGATCCGCAATGGCTGGGTACCGGCGATTTCCCGTACAACCTTTCTTCCACTTCCCCATGCATTGATGCCGGCACGCTCAACCTGCCCCAAGGGGTCACACTGCCCGACAAAAACCTCGCCGGCAACCCACGCATCTTCAACGGCAAAATTGATATGGGCGCCTACGAGTGGGAACCCTCTGTAGGAACTCCCGAATACCGGCCTACAAAAAAGCAAAAAGAAAAACACCTGAAAGCCGCTCCCAACCCTTTCGATTGGGGCACCTACATTACCGCAAAATGGAAGCAGGCAGGCAAAGTGCAAATTGATGTCTATAACAACGGTGGCCTGCGCGTGAAAATCCTGAAATCAGGCCACACCCCGCCCGGCCAGTCTGAAATACAATGGACAGGCACCGATAACAACGGCAGCTACCTCCCTGCAGGCATTTATCATGTGGTGATGTTTTTTAATGATAAGGAAATGGAAAGTTTGAAGGTGGTTAAGAAATAGATGTTAACAATGCACAAAAAAAGGAGCCCTTCCGGCCCCCTTTTTATTTTATTGATTGTTTTAATATCAGTTAATGAAAAGCTTTTTAGAAACTTCATCATTTCTATTCTTAATATGTAACATATACATCCCTGCTTTAACATCAGGAAAATTGAGGTTAATTTCATTATCGCCGGGTTTGGTTTCCCGGTTTTCCTGATAAATTTGTTTGCCCGTTAAATCCAGGACACTGATCTGATATGTTTCACCGGCAGGGCTGTAAATCCGTAAAGTAAAATTGCCCTTGTTCGGGTTGGGATAGATTTCGATGGAATTATCACCAAAATGGTCTTCAATGCCCGTATAGCCTTCCGTTGTAAACGACCATGTGGGGCTAAAAGCAGAAGAATCGAGTGTGGAAATGGCGCGTACTTTCCAATAATACTGTGTTTCCCTCTTCAAAGGAGTATTACACTGAAAGAAAGGAGTTTTAGCTGTTGCTTTATTTGCAGTTAAAAAATCAGCCGTCGTATCAATCCATATCTGATAAGAAGATACCCCGATTATTTCCTGCCATTCATACAAAGGGCAAAAAGCAACATCCTTGGCGTTGTCTTCCGGACTGTCAAGGCTCACTGTGTTTTTTGTTGTAAAAGTCCATGTATCACTCCAGTCTGAAACATCGAACTGATGCGCTGCTTTGACATGCCACCACCATTTTGTGTCAAAATAAAAAGTAGCAAAATTGATTGAAGTGGAATCGGATGCAAAAGTAAAGGCATTTTCAAAATTCTCATTATCGGCAATCTCAAAGAAATACTGAGAAGCTCCCTTATAAACTTTCCATTCAAAAAGCTGGCCAAGATCACTGTCGGTTAAACCATCATCAGGACTTTTTAGTTCGACTGTTGAATAGGTGGGAAATGATCTCGTTGCCGACCATACAGAAGTATCTTGCGAGTGCAGGGCACGCATTCTGTAGTAGATATTTGATCCGAAAGGAAGGTCTTCCAATTGATAACTTGCCGAATCGAAGGGTACATTAAGGATATGGGCAAAAGTGCTATTGAAACCTTCGCCGGTTTTTATAATTAATGTTCCTGAATTTCCGGCCATTGTACCGGCATCACCATTTAACCACACAGCATTGAGGTTTTCCTCAGATAAAGATGTTGCTTGTTGCCACTGGCCAAGAAATTGAACGACTGACCCGCTTTTACCGACTGCATAACCACCTGACGAGTTAAAACTTACAGCATACAGGTCTTTGCTAATTCCCGAATTCTGGGGAATCCATTCGTTGCCATTAAAATAATCTATTTTACCTGATTTACCGACAACCCATCCGTTATTGGCATCAGTAAACCAAACTGCATAATGATCTTTTGAACCCACAACCTCACTCGTCCATTCGGTTCCATCATAATGCAATACGATTTTACCTGCCCCGCAAGCCCATACATTGGTATTGCTTAAAGCATAAACACCAAATAAATCATTGTTGTCAGGTGTGGATTGTGTCCATGTTCCGGATGAATAATTCAAAATAATACCTGATGCCCCAACAGCCCAGCCATTATCGGCATCAACATAATATACAGAACTCAAATCATTAGTAGTCCCAGCAACAATTGATGTCCATGCTGTCCCGTCAAAAAACAAAACGGTGCCATTATCACCTACCGCATATCCATCATCAGGATCAATAAAGAATACTGCATTCAGGTTTTCGGTAGTTCCGCCATCCTGATCTGTCCAGGAAGTTCCGTCATAAAATTTGATCAGCCCCCCTTCTCCTACAACCCAACTATGTGAATCATCCAATGAAAAAGTGCCGAGAATATCATTCGTTGTTTCCGCATTTTCAACTTTCCAGTTAAAAACCGTATCAAGTTGTAACTCATATTTAGACAATCCGGAAATAGTATCCCATTTTACAAGTGGATTAGCATACTCTAACTTACCTATTTTCGGGGATGTTACAGAAACCGTACTCACAACTTTAAAAGACCATTCTTCAGACCAGTCTGACGGTTCGTCTGCATCGTAAGCTTTTACACGCCAATAATAAACTTTATCAAATTCAAGGTCTTCAAGAAACTCTGCTGTCAATTCTGTCCGGGGAAAAGTAATGGCATCAGAAAAATCAGATTTGGCAGCCAACTGGGCTTCATAAGTAATATCGGTTGTTTGTCCCGTTACCGCATCCCAGTCAAGGACGACATCAGGATACTGATCAATTTGTCCATTCTCGGGTGCCCGCAAATTGGGTGAATAAATCCGGTTTTGCCCCCACACCTGTGCGGAAAATAAAAAAATCAGAACAATAACCAGTGAATAAATATTTTTCATATTCATAACTTCAACTTTTTCACAAATTAGTTAATAATAAATTTTGAAGAATAATTACCTTCATCGGTAATAGCACGTAAAATATAAGTTCCGTTATTAAGCCTGCTTACATCAATTTTCAGTTTATTAACCCCTTTAATTAGTTGTGCTCTTTGGAAAGCTACTATTCTTCCGCTAAGGTCATAGATGTAAAATTCGATTTCTTTATTTTTATCCGAACTGAATTCAACTGTTGTAAAATCATTAGCCGGATTTGGATAAAGTTTTAGCTGTAAAGATTTTTGTTTAACCGGGTTATCAACCATACCCACCTGATAAAAGTTATCACATCTGAACAATCCCCTTCCATAAGTTGCAGCATAAATACTGCCCCAATTATTTGTTCCGGGGTAATCTTCATAAATCACTTCGTTTCCATTGACCAGCTTAACCCGCATTGGCGGCTGTGAAACCGTCTGCTGGGCAAGCTCGAAAATTGCAACACTCCCCATGTCAGTTTGTTGTTTTGACCATGTCGGCGAATCTGCATGGATATTTTCGGTAACAAAAATCCCATGCTCAGTTCCCAAAATAGCAATATCAGGATTATTCATCTCAAGAACAGATGAATAAACGGGCATATGCGGCAGGTTACCTTGTCTGGAAGTAAACTGTGGAAACTGGTCAAGCGCATCCTGGCTATATAAAACGTAAAAATCGTTCCCATAATTACCCAGGGTAAGCATTACCTTGTTTGGATCATCCCTGTTTATTGAAACCGAAGTGATCACCTGGCTGACTTCATCAGTTGTTCCCGGAACCAAAAGCTGAATTGGTTGGGTTGCTACGATGCATGCCGGACTTGAGATATCAGCCAATTCGAAGGTAGTTGCTTTTTTCAGATTTGATATCCTGTACAGTTTTCCGTTCAATGTACCTACAAAAAGATGGTTGCCGTCACCGGATAATGAAATACTGTATGGAATGCCAGCCATCCCGAATGAATTATCTGATATTTTAAACCATTCCGGAGGCTTGTCAAACTGAAGCAAATCTTTTGTAAACCACACTTTATTAGCCACGCCCACATAAAAGTAGCAGGTTACAATATCTTGTACCTGAATTGAATCACCGGGATACAAATCCATATCTTGCGGAGTTGTATAATAAAAAGGCTGACCTGCATTATGGCTTCTTACCTGAATAGCTGTCCCTCCCGATATGGTATCCCTGGCATGGTACCAGACTGAATCGGTACTGAATGTATTGTTAAAATTTTCAGATAAAAGAATTGGCGTCCGGAATTCAGGATTAACGATGTCCTCACCCGGGAATTGACCGGATACCGAATAATTCTCTCCCCCATCATCAGACCGCCTGATTACACCATTAGTTGAAGATATCACTATTATATTGGGATCAATAATTGAGATAGCACTGGGACCTCCTTCCCCGGGGTATATCTGTTTGCCTTGTTTCTTTGTATTCCCCTTACCTGTTATTAATATGGAACCATTATCCTGTGAACCACCAATTACATAATCCTTTCTTCCCGAAACACCGATCGCATAATGTTGTGTAGTAAAATAGTTACGGTTACTGGTTTCATAAGAATAAACGTTACTTTGTAATTTACCCCGGTAAACTCCACCATCGGTACCGGCCATAAATTCACTGTTCGACCCGGGGAAAAACTTATAGACATGATGGTCTTCATGAAGATAAGTGGGTATTAACGGAACGGAAAGGCTTTGTGAAACCGATTTCCATTCAAAATATCCCTGCTCCTGAAACATTTCCCCCTGCCACATATCAATACCCCCGATTAAAACTTTCTTTGGGTTATCAGGAAATACTGTTAAAGCATTATCATAAACACCTTGCTTGTTGAAAATATTAACCGAAGGGGTTCCCGGTAAGATTACCCGCCATGTTTCCCCACCGTTCTCCGAGAGGAATATGCTGTTCACATCACCGGTATTGTTAATTACACTTGCATAAATAAAGGCTGCGTTGGAGGGCGCGATGGCAAATTTAATTCTGCTGACATCTGCATTGGGCAGACTTACCGAATCACCGGTTGAGCGCAGGACAAATTTATTTACATCACCACTTGCAGAAACATAAGCCAGGTTGTCAACACAGGTTACTACAGTACCATTGGAACCTACCTGAACATCCCATGCAAATTTATTCAACTCATTACCATCAATATCTTTGGCTGTTTTCCATGTTTCACCGCCGTCATTTGAATATTTTAAACCGGTATTCGTTGCTGCAAATATCCTGTTACCACTACCATTGTTTGCCAATTCATTTACAAATGCCCAATCACTCTCCATATTATTAAAGTCAGGCTTTGTAGATTCCAATAATGAAAAACTGTTCCCATCAGTGGATTTGTAAATACCTGTTCCCATAAAGCCACTGGTATATCCCATTTCGCCAAGACCTGACAGGTTTTGGGCTTCAAAACTTTCACCGGTTCCTGCGAAGATGTCACCGTTTGAAGTTTGGGTCATACAGGTAACAAACAGATTATATGACTCAACATTCACTTTTTTCCAGGTTGTCCCGCCGTTCTCCGATCTAAAAATACCACCTGAAACACCTGCGGCATAAATAATCTCATCATTTTCGGATGTCTGGTCAAATAAAATGGTGCGGGTACGCCCCCCCATATTATCAGGGCCTAACTGTTTCCATTCAAGATTCATCTCCCTCAATGTTTGCACCTTCTCCATTTCTTCCGAAACTAATTTAAGATCAGCAGGGGTAATCAAACCGGAATGTTGATTGTTTCTGATTTGTGATAAAAACTCGGTTGCTGGTTTAATTTCATTTAAAAGCCGGGGGGAGTTCTCGCTTAAAGCTTGCCGGGAGGCCTCTTTGAACGAAAAAATACCAAGGAGCATCCCTCCTGCTGTTATGAAAATCAAAAATAGTTTTAGGGGTAAATTTCTTTTTTTCATATTATTCCGCTTAATTTTATAATTGGTTTTTGAACTAAAATAAAAGGCACAATTTACAGTTTTTCTTTATTGTACCTAACAATCGTTACAAAAAAAATTGAACAATCTTAATATCTGTTTATGTACAGACATCCAATTCAATAAAATAGTTGCCATATCAACTTGTTAACATTCCTTTATTCAGAATCACCTCACATGTTAACAGAACCTGCTTTAGCCAGACAGGAATATGGGTAAAAAAAAGCCTGTCCGTCAGTTGACGGAACAATCTTTTCAGGGAACGACATCACATCAAAATAAGCAATGGAATGGAAAATGCCACTGCACCAAAACAGTAAAAGTATATGACCATGAATATGAACATTTGTCTGAAGGCAAAGTCAGCCCTGAACTTATTTACAGAATTTATCCGTAGTTTTGAGAAAATTAATTTAAAAGGTTCATTATGTCGAACAAAATTATAGAAGTTTTGAAATACAATATTCTTTTATTTATCCTGATTATATTTTTATTGTTCGATATTCAAATTTTATACTCTCAAACATCTAAATGTTTAAGTTGTCATAGCGATTCAACATTGACTATCCAAAAAGATCATAAAACAATATCATTGTATGTTAATTCCACCAAATACAAGGCTTCTGTTCATGGCGAAAATGAATTGGATTGCACTGATTGTCATTCAGATCTGGCAGATACCAAATTTCCACATACCAGGACCCCCAAACCTGTGGTTTGTACAGATTGTCATGATGAGGTAGGGAGCGAACTCCAAAAGGGCCCGCACGGTAGCTGGACCAAAGCACCCGGTTTTCCATCGAAGGGCTGTGTTTACTGTCACGGCAATCATTATATATTGTCTCCGGATAATCCTGATGCACCAACTAATGTGGGCAATTCGTATAATCTATGTGGAAAGTGCCATTCAAAACAGTTGACCGTTGTAGAGCGAAGTGTTCATGGCGTTATGAAAGCGGGTAAGCCTTTAGTCGGTTGCACAAATTGCCATACCGGACACAATGTTAGCAAACCAAATACAGAGAATAAAGAAATTATGGTTTGTGCTCAATGCCATAACAGCGAAGTTAGTAACGAGTCGAAGAGTGTGCATGCACGGGCTGCGCTGAAAGGCAATCTGTTGGCCCCGACCTGCATCACTTGTCACAGGTTCCATAATATCCAGTCTCGTACAAATCCCAATTCACCTATCTCTACTATGAATATTCCCTTCTTGTGTGGGCGATGCCATCATGAAGGTTCAAAAGTCTCGCTGAAATATAATATCCCTCAAAAGCAAATTTTGAAGAATTATTCATTAAGTATTCACGGTCAGGGGCTTTTTAAGATGGGGCTTAAAGTTACGGCCGTATGTACCTCCTGCCACAATGCTCATCTGATTTTAGACTATAATAATCCGGAGTCAAGTATCAACCCGTTAAATGTGGCAAAAACTTGTTCAAAGTGTCATTCAAGAATAGAGAAAGTCCATGTTAAGGTAATTGAGGGTAAACTTTGGGAGAAGGCACCCCACGAGATTCCTGCCTGTACTGACTGTCATCCACCACACAAGATTAGGCTTACACCTATTAATCTGAAGGGAGTAAGCAATAAAGAGTGTTTCCGTTGTCACTCGAATAAAAAACTCACTATGGACAAGGATGGAAAAACTATTTCTCTTTACATTGACAAAAAGGCGTATGATTCCTCAACCCATGTTAAAATTACTTGTGCACAATGTCATACTCAGGTAAAAAGTATTCTTAAGCGTCCCTGTGATGCCATAACCAAGCCGGTGGATTGCAGTATCTGCCATGCTGATGTGGTAGCACAATATAAAACCAGTATTCATGGCAAACTGGCTGAACAAAATAACCCTGATGCCCCCAAATGTATAACTTGCCATAACCCGCATAAAACCCAAAGCCACCTACTTCCATCCTCACCTACTTTTGCCACCAATATCCCTAAACTATGCGGCCAATGTCACAGTGCTGGAAAACCTGCGGCCAAAATGGTAGGTGGAAACCAACATATTGTAAAAAGTTACATTAATAGTGTACACGGGAAAGGGCTGTTAGAAAGCGGCCTGGTGGTTGCTGCTAAATGTACCGATTGTCATACTGCCCATCATCAACTTTCCCCTAAAGATCCTGAATCTTCAGTGAACCCGAAAAATTTAGCAACTACTTGTGGAAAGTGCCATAAGGGAATAGAAGATAAATTTAAAATGAGTATTCATTGGCCTGGTAATGTTATAACAAAGAAAAAACTTCCTGTTTGCGAAACTTGTCACAGTTCTCACAATATTAGTCGGATAAACATAAAAGGTTTCCGAACTAAACTGATGTACAAATGTGGAAATTGCCACAAGGAGCAGGCAAAAACCTATTTTGAAACGGTACATGGGCAAGTTTCCAGATTGGGTGAAGAGCGAGCGGCCAAATGCTGGGACTGCCATGGAACTCATAGAATTCTGCCTCCCGACAACCCACTTTCTACTTTAAGTTATAATAATGAATTGAAAACCTGTGGCAAGTGTCATCAAGGTGTTCACAGGGAGTTTGCCGGATATCTGACTCATGCAACACACCATAACAGGGCAAAGTATCCATATCTTTTCTATACTTTCTGGTTTATGACAATTCTTCTGGTAGGTACGCTTTCTTTTTTCATTATCCACAACACACTATGGCTTCGGCGTTTATGGCAGACCCGGGAACAATGGCGGGTTTATAAAAATTCCAAGCCTGAAAAATACTTCATGCGTTTTAGTAAAACCTCGCGTATTATGCATCTTATCATGCTTTTGTCTTTCTTTACATTAGCTATAACTGGCATGACCCTGAAGTTTTCATACACAGACTGGGCGGTATTTATATCCAATTTTTTGGGTGGATTTCGTGTGACAGAGGTACTTCACAGGATTGCTGCTGTGACCTTAATTGGTGTATTCATATTTCATCTGCGGCAGGTAGCACGAATGAAAAAACAAACGGGTAAATCCTGGTTGGCATTTATTTTTGGTGAAGATTCCCTTATGTTCAACCTGAAGGATGTGAAACAGTTCATGGAACATGTAAAGTGGTATTTTGGCAAGGGGGAGAAACCCAAATTTGGACGGTTCTCCTATTGGGAAAAATTTGACTACTTCGCTGTATTCTGGGGGGTCTTTATCATAGGTGGAACAGGACTGCTTCTGTGGTTCCCTGTATTTTTTACCTATTTTCTACCTGGTTGGATAATCAATGTGGCTACTATTATTCATAGTGACGAGGCACTGCTTGCTGTCGGATTCATTTTCACCATACACTTCTTTAACACGCACTTCCGTCCTGACAAGTTTCCCCTTGACCCGGTGATTTTTTCCGGAAGGGTATCTCTTGAAGAACTTAAACACGATAAGCCTCTTGAATATGAAAGGTTTGTTAAAAACAAGGATTTTGAATCTAAAATGAAAGGGCCAATATCTAAAGAGAATCAACGCTGGATAAGAATATTTGGATTTACCGCTTTGGGAATAGGACTGGCATTGATCGTTTTGATAATATACGCTATGATTTTTGTTTACCGCTAATCTTACGTATTAATTTTAAAACAGGACTTTTCTTTATTTCTGCTGACAGGTTCATGAAACCACAATCCACAAAAAAAGCCCCGTTACAAAGGGGCAACGGGGCTTTTAAAGCATTGGCGACGACCTACTTTCCCACCGGGTATGGCAGTATCATCGGCGCGGGCAGGCTTAACTTCTCTGTTCGGAATGGGAAGAGGTGGGCCTTGCCGCAATAGTCACCCAAAGGCCTTTGGATTTATGATTTATGATTTTGAATTGATCTGCAATTCATCACTCATCATTCATCACTCATGATTCTGTTTTGACAATGATGGGGAAGAAAGCACAATTTTCGCTGTTGCAAAGAACAGCCTGTTTTCAGTCAGAAAGTTTACGGGTAATTAGTACTGCTCGGCTACAGCCATTACTGGCTTTACACCTGCAGCCTATCAACGTCATCGTCTATGACGACCCTTAAAGGAAGCCTCATCTTGAGGTAAGTTTCGCGCTTAGATGCTTTCAGCGCTTATCTCGTCCAAACATAGCTACCCTGCGGTGCAGTTGGCACTACAACAGGTACACCAGCGGTTTGTCCAACCCGGTCCTCTCGTACTAGGGTCAGGTCCTCTCAAGCTTCCAGCGCCCACAACAGATAGGGACCGAACTGTCTCGCGACGTTCTGAACCCAGCTCGCGTGCCACTTTAATGGGCGAACAGCCCAACCCTTGGGACCTTCTCCAGCCCCAGGATGTGACGAGCCGACATCGAGGTGCCAAACCACTCCGTCGATGTGAGCTCTTGGGAGTGATCAGCCTGTTATCCCCGGAGTACCTTTTATCCTTTGAGCGATGGCCCTTCCATGCGGAACCACCGGATCA
>CAJVWU010000083.1 GCA_913009755.1 uncultured Bacteroidia bacterium | reverse complement strand
TTTTTGAACATATACAACTACATTAAAATATACTGCTAAGATAAGTAAAATAATTGTTACATAAAAATTTTAAGCAGCTATTATTCAATTATTTGTGAGGTGAAATTACTTTTCGGAGTGGACTCATTATTACTATATTTACATACTTTTTTTTAATTACTTTTTTTCAGACTATAAACGACTGGCTTTTACCTCATGGATCGTTACCTAAAAATATCACGATACTATCGCCCGTTAATTATCGTCATCTTCCTTTTTGTTTTTCTTCAGGCAAATGCTCAAACGCTCAGTATTCCGGATACCGGTGAAGTCAATAATCTGTTTCGAAAAGGCAAGGACCTTCATTATTCCAATCCTGATTCAGCCATTTATTACTACCATGCCGTTATTTCCGATTTTCAGGAAGTTAATCCCAATCTGAATTATGATAATATCTCAGGTAATGAAAAAGCCTACCTCAAAACCGTTATTGAGGCCATCAGCCATACCGGTAACATTTATTATTATGACGATCAGTATCAACGTGCCGAAACCTATTACGAGCAATCACTTCAAATCGCGAAAAATGCAGAATTAACTGCCTACATCGCGAAAGCCTTATTCGACATCGGGTACATCAGGTATGTGAACAACAACTACGGGGAAGCAAAAACATTATTTCAGAAATCTTTTAAACGCTATTCGGGAACAGGGGATCAGAAAGGAATGTACAATACGGTAAATGCATGCGGGTTAGCCGAATATCACCTTGGCAATTATCCGCAGGCCGATTCCTGCTTCAGGCAAGCGCTTTCCATTGCCGTCTTGCTGAACGATAGCACGTGGATATCGGATATCAAAATACACCTCGGCATTCTGTATTGCGAACAGGAAAACCCGGAAGAAGGGATGAAACTTTTTAAGGAAGCAATGGACTATTATGAAAAGACGGGCAACACCGAAGCCATGTCCGACGCCATGTTAAACATTGGGGTAGTATTAAAAATAGCCGGTGAAAATAAAAAGGCACTGGATTATATCAGTAAATCCACAAAAATAGAAGAACTTGGCCAGGTCAAGTCCCAGCTCGTGACACGTTATTACAACCTGGCCGATCTTTACCTGAAAATGAATAATAAGGAAAAAGCTTATGAATATTGCCGGAAAACCATCGTCGTTGCCGAAGAAATTGCGTCAAAACCGTTTATTGCCGATTGCAATTTTCTGATGGGAAAATATTTTATGCTTGAAAAAAATTATCCGGAAGCTGCAAACCGTTTTGCCTCTGCCCTGAAAACCTCCGAAAAAGAAAACAACAAATCACTGGTAACCAACATATATTTATGGTATGCCAAAGCGCTGCTCCAAATTGACCGTACCGGACAGGCAGAACAATTTGCCCGGAAGGCTTATGAAAATTCCCGTGAACTGAATATGCTTTCCATCCGGCGCGATGCTTCCCTGCTCATGTATCAGTGCTACGAAAAAACGGGAAACATCAAAAAAGCTCTCCGATGGTTCATCAAGTATCACAATGCATCCGACAGCATCAATTTCTTTAAACAACAGAAAGAGATCAAACGGATTGAAGCCCGCTACAACTATGAAAAAAAAGAAAAGGAAAACGAATTGTTGCGCAACGAAGCTTCTTTACAGGAAATCCGGCTGAAAAACCGGACAATTACCATGATCGTCATGACAATGGCCGTCCTGTTGAGCGTTGTTGTGATCATCCTGCTGATAAACCGCATGAAATATGCCAAAGCATTGAACCGCGAACAGCGACTGCTCAGTCTTCATCAACTGGAAGACCTGAACAAAGAACTGGAAGGTAAAGAGCGTGAACTGGCCTCAAAGATGATGTTTTTGAACCAGAAAAATGAACTGATCGGGAGAATCATTGACCAGTTAAAGGAAATGCAAAACGCACCCGATATACCTTCCAAAGAGATCACTGCGCTGGTCAATGAACTCCGCACCGATTCCCCGCAAAGCAACTGGAAAGAGTTTGAAACACAGTTTGTACAGGTGCATCCCGGCTTTTACAAACGGCTTTACGAAAAGCATCCCCAACTGACCTCTTATGAGCAGCGGATTGCCGCTTTTCTGAGGATGAACCTTAACACCAAAGAGATTGCAGCTATCAGTGGCCGGTCGCCCAAAAGCATTGAAGTCACCCGAAGCCGTATCCGCAAAAAACTCGGGCTATCCCGGAAAGACAACCTGAACAGTTTTCTGGCCTCCATATAGAAAATCGGCATCAGCACACAAAGCCAGGAATCAATTGCTATTTTTATAGCAATTGACAGTACTGAATGGGTTCATCTTGACAGCATTAAAATCATCAACCCTACCGTAACATGCGACTGCGATACCATGCTCTATTATCCTGATACCGTTTTTCATCATTTCTTCCATTCTTCCATCCATCCCCACCATTCCACTATTCCAGTATTCTATTGTTCCAATCAATTATCCTTCATACCCTCCCCTCCGCCCGTGAGTGTTTTTGTAAGGTGGCATGAGTGTTTTTGTTCCTGAAAACGCTTGCATTACCCTTTCCTCTACCCATACCTTTGAGCATTCATCCGGATGGAGAACCTTTTTTGAACGGGAATGAGTTAAAACATTTCACCGGAACAAGCGAAACTGTGAACAATACAAAACCAACACCTGAACACTGACAAACACCCCTGAAATGCCACGGCCCCACGACATACGCAAAGAACCGCTCATCAGGAAAAAATGGGAGTTCGCCAATACAAGGCCTTCCACCTACCCTGACGGCATCCTGATCACCGGGGCCAATGCTTTCATCGGTGCACATGTTGTGAACATGTTGCAGCACAATCACCACATGCCGGTTTACTTGCTATTGCGGGCTGTCACTTACAACGAAGCCGTTCAAAAAATGAACAATGCTTTCGAAAAATGGCAGCTCGGCTCTTTTGACGCCGCCCGCTTTACCATCTGCCTCGGTGATGTTACCTTAAACCGCATGGGGTTGAACACAGCAGAGCATTTGGAGCTGGCACAGAATACAGGCTTTGTCCTCCACCTGGTCATGAATCCGCTTTATAATTTGCCTTATAATCATTTTCAACGACTTTGGATACCTGAACTGGAGCGGATGATCACTTTCTGCGGTGATAAAAAACACCCAAAAAGCCTGCACTATCCATCATCATACAATGCCAACTTTTTTATCTCTGACAACAGCTATAAACAACTAAATCAAAACGCATGGCATTCGGGATATGCAGGCTTTAAATGGGTGGCTAATAAAGCCATTGAAAATGCTTTTTTTCAAAACCTGAACGGTTGCCTCTACGAAATTCCCATGGTTTTGGGTTCCGAAGATAAAGGCAAAAGCCCTTCACATTACATTCTCTGGCACATCCTCGATTTGTTTCTGAGATCAGGGATGTATATTGATTTTGAATTTAAAATTATTCCTGTTGATCTCCTTGCCGGGATTATGGTTTCCAACTTGCTGGCTGACAAAGAGGACAAAAGGGAGCAATTCCTTCGCCCGGTGCTCAGTCAACCCGTTACACATAAACAATTCAGCCAAACGGTAGCCAATATTCTTGGGCTGAAACACGTTCCTCCCCGAAAATTGAGGGATGCCTGCACCAGCAAACATAATTTCGATTTTTTATTCCCGGTTGATTTTTATTCAATGATTGAAAATGTAAATGCCTTGCCTGCCATTTTTCCACAAACGTATGACAAACAAAACCTGCCAACGGCATTGATGGTGTTTTTGAGCAACCTGAACAGCATCATATCGCAAACCGAAAATGTAAAACCAAATCAATAAAATTAAACCTTAAAACTTAAAGACATGAAAAATTTTCTACTCTTATCAACGTTTATCCTTGCCTCTTTCACTTTTTCGCAGGCACAGGAATTTGCAAATTTCGAACTTACCGGAACCCATCAGGGAACAGGTACATTTACAAATGCCGCCTTACCCGATTTCTCGTGGCAGGCGACCGGGGCACTGGCCCAGGAAGTCCAGATACTGGATGACGAAGTGTTTGACGACGGCAATAAATTTGAGAACACCTTCGGACAGGCAGACTATGCCGAGAATCTGCGCATCCAGGTTTATCCCAACGGAGAAGGCACGGCCGGTAAGCCTGTCATTTCAAAAGCCAGTCTGACACTCACTTTTGACGAAACCACACCTGCCGGTAACTGGGGATTTTGTGTGGTGGATATTGATGTGGAGAATTGCCTGATCTCCGCCATTGATGAAGATGACAATGAAGTTTCTGTTGATGAAATTGACAGTTGGCTCATCGAGCTTTTCGATGCCAATGTCATTGATTACGGAGTAAACATTCCCAAATGGGATGCTTCACATGCAGCGCTCCTCGGTTCCGACACCCCAGACGATTATGTGGTTTACGACAGTCTGGTCATCGGCGGCTTATATGACAGCGAAGCGGCAGCCGCATTTTTTATTCCCGACATTCCGCTTAAATCCCTGACTATCGTTTATGAGAATCTGCAGGAAATTTATTTTACTTCTTTTCACTTTTACATTGCCTCTTCACTCGCTACTGATGTGGCTGAATCGGAAGAGGTAAATGTTGTTGTTTATCCCAATCCGGCTGTGGATAGGTTTGGGGTTCGGGGTTTGAGGTTTCCTGCCCGAACGGCTAACGCAGTTCAGTCGGGCGGGGGAGTTGGGGGCGCTACGATTGCACTTTATGACCTGAACGGCAGAAAACTTCTCGAAAAACACATCCCGAAAGGGGCAGAAACGGCAGAGATAGATGTGAGCGGTTTGAAAAACGGATTGTATTTCTGCCGAATAAGTACAAAAGAATATTCGGTAACGAAGAAATTGATTATTCAGAAATGAAACCCCCTGTCATTTCGAACGAGCGACGAAGGAGCGAGGAGAAATCCCCCGGGAGAGGAACCACTTGCAAAGGGGATTTCTCACCGCCACTCCCACCGGCCAACCCACATGGTTCGAAATGACAGCATAAGCCAAATGACTATGAATGACAATGAATGACAAATAATATCATAAAAACAATAACATTAAAATCAACACTGCTCACGTTTCATTCTATGCTATTTAATTTGCCATATAATCAAATCCATTAAATTAGCCGGCAAAAACTCAGCACCATGAATATTCAAACCCGGCAGATTTTTGTTCTGCTGTCCAGCCTTTTCATTATTTCGTCCTGCGGGCCAAAACACACAGAGGACAAAGATCAGGGCATAAGCAACAACCTTGTTATGGCCACATTGTTTCAGCTTGGTGTAATTTAGCGGTTGCCGGACCGGTTCCCGGGGCATTGGAATTTTTACAACTGGCCGATTCGCTTGGGTTCAATGTTTTTTTTTTACATTTCAAACCGCAACAAGGAAAAAGTGCTGGAACCCACGATGGCAAATCTTCGGAAACTGGGTTTTCCACAACTTGATAAAAATCATTTTTTATTGAAAGAGATGACCGGCGTGTAACAGAACCAGAAAAAAAAGGGATTTGGTTTTGCGAAGTAACCACTTATTCCTGTTAAAGACATGTTGGCCAAAATAACACAACTGTTCTTTTTTTGATTGAACCCTATCAATTGTTTTCATCAAAAACACTCTGCTATTTGTCACAAAAGAACATTGTTAACAACTCTGATTTATTTGTCAATAAATAAAAATGCAATGAAACTGAATTCAATGTATTTTTACCATCTGAAATGACTAATATCCCTCTTTTCAGCAACACAGTGAATTTCAACAACAACACCACAATGGTGATAAGGGCAAGATTTTTTCCGGACGGCAACAGCCGTCTTTTTTTATGATATAAATTAATAAAACAATGATGAGCACGTTAAAAGGGCACAGCCTGATTTCCATCACCGATTACAGTAAAGAGGATATCCTTAAGATATTGGATATTGCTGAAGAATTTGAAGCCGATCCGCGACAAAATATCCTTGGAAACCGGGTGATCGCCTCCCTGTTTTTTGAGCCATCCACCCGGACACGCCTCAGCTTTGAAAGTGCCGTGCAATACCTCGGAGGCCGGATCATCGGCTTTGCCAGTGCCGACACATCCAGTGTGAAAAAGGGGGAATCGCTAAAAGACACCATTCTGACCGTGAGCAACTACTCTGATCTGATCGTGATGCGAAACCCGTTGGACGGAAGCGCCCGCTATGCCAGTGAGGTTTCCCCTATACCGATTATCAATGCCGGTGATGGAGCCAACCAGCACCCCACACAATGTTTGCTTGACCTTTATTCTATCAGAAAGACACAGGGACGGCTCGAAAATATTGATATTGCCATGGTTGGTGACTTAAAATACGGGCGTACGGTACACAGTCTTGTACAGGCACTTTGCTTATTTGGCGCCAGGTTCCACTTTGTTTCACCCGACTCCTTAAAGATGCCGAGCAGTGTAAAAACAGTAATCAAAAATGCGGGTCTTGAGTATTATCAGTACACCGAATTATCAGATGTGATTTCGTTAGCTGACATACTTTATATGACAAGAATTCAGGGCGAACGTTTCCCCGATCCGCTGGAATACGAAAAAGTAAAAAATGCTTATATCCTTGAGAATGCCATGCTGGAACAATCGAAAGACAATATGAAAGTGCTGCACCCCCTGCCCCGTGTAAATGAAATAGCAGAAGATGTGGATGACAATCCCAAAGCATACTATTTTCAACAAGCCAGAAACGGGGTTTATATCCGGCAGGCTTTGATTGCAGCAATATTGGGACTGAAATAAGACCTTCCGGGGATTTGAAAAACCCGGGAGAACCTGCTCCCGAAACCGACTCTTCCAGGGGCAAAGCACACTAAATATCTGTTTTTGACTAATTATAAGATGACAACAAAAAGTAAAACCATGAATACTAAAAGAACCGAACTTAAAGTTTCCGCCATCCGCAACGGAACGGTAATTGACCATATACCGGCCGAAAGCGTTTTTCAGGTATTTAAAATCTTAAACCTTGATGCTTCGGACAAACAGGTTTATTTTGGCACCAATCTCGAGAGCAAGAAGTATGGCAAAAAAGGTCTTATCAAGATTAGTGATACTTATTTCAAACCGAGGGAGACGAACAAAATCGCCCTGGTTGCCCCCAACGCCACCCTCATCGAAATAAAAGACTATGATGTGGTAAGAAAAGGGAAAGTACGGTTGCCTCACCAGATTGACGGAATTGTAAAATGCTTTAACCCCAAATGTGTGACCAACAACCAAAAGGTGTCCACCAGTTTCCTGGTCACTCAGGATCACAAGGGGGAGATGAAGTTGTTTTGCAAATATTGCGAAAAGACAATGGCTAAAGAGAACATTGAATTTATTTAATCTTTTTTCAACTTTTCATTCATCCACGAACCTGAATTTCAGGAAATAACCAACTGCTTTTCGATATTCCTTTTTGCGTATCAATGAAAACAAAATCACATCCTGTTAAAAAGCTCATCGCACAGGGCGAACACCAGCAACTCGATTTCAAATTCGAAATATCCGATGCTGCTAAAATTGCCCGAACGCTGGTGGCCTTTGCCAATACCGATGGTGGAAAATTGCTGATCGGCGTAAAAGACAATGGCGTGATTAAGGGTGTTGAATCCGATGAGGAATATTTTATGGTTGAAAATGCAGCCCAGCGTTACTGCCGGCCAGCGATTAAGTTCTCTTCAAAAGAATGGAATGTGGGAGGGAAAAAAGTACTGGAAATCAATATTCCGTTCAGTCAGCTATATCCTCACCGCGCACCCGACCATAAAGGGAACTACAAAGCCTACGTTCGTATAAAAGACCAGAACCTACTCGCCAACAGTGTGTTGATGAAAGTATGGAAAAAACGGAAAAGCAATAAGAGCATCCGGCTTGTCTATTCCGAACCGGTGCAAAAATTACTGGCTCATGTAAAAGATAACGGACCTGTTTCTTTGCCAGAAACAAAACGGATTACCCGACTTTCCAAATTCAAGGCCGAGCAACTGCTTTCTGACCTGATCTTACTCGATGTCATTGAAATGAGGATGACGGAATCGTCAACCCTGTTTGTTTTAAAAGACATCCCAACCTCGTAGCATACTGCATAACCTTTCTGATCAAAATAAAAACATACCGCTTCCCTGTAATGTTTAACAAGAAAATGATTACAGAAGTAATGATTTTATCACCTTTAAGGATTTTTAGGTTTATTAACTTTTCTTTTTTTCTATTTTTGCCACATGATCAGAAATTACAAGATCGTTTTATGGGTTTTGGCATTCCTTCTTTTTGCTGACGTCTCTTTTATTCAGGCACAGCAATTTGGTGAAAATGTTAAACAGGAAGGCGAGGTCAGATTGCAAAAGGGACATCAGGGATTCAAACCCGATGTCCGTATTTCACTGGGTACGTCATTTTCCACATTTGGGTCCGGTTACAATACATTCGGTACTTTTATTTCCCCTGAAATCAGTTTTCCTGTTTATAAAAAATTCAGTGTGCAGGTCGGACTGGGATACTCAAGCTTGTTTTTCAGTCAGCCGGGCGAAACCATGCTCGGCACAAACCCGTCACAATATGGCAGTTTTTATGTTTCGGGAACTTATCAGGTCACTGAAAAACTGACCATCAGGGGAACCGGATATAAAACCTTTTTACTTAATCCCACACCTCCCGGCGAAACCGCCAATCCAAGGGCAATGGATTTCAGTAACCAGGGGGTAATTCTTGATATGAACTACAAAATCAATGAACATTTCCAGATCAATGCCAGTTTTGAATACCGCAAGCAAAACTATCCTGTATATTATCCTTACAATTCGACCGGGTTCGATCATTTTGGCGGCTCCCCGTTTTTCGATTCCGGTTATGGACCCGGATTTTAACCCACGCTGGATTTTAATAAACTTCCTGAAAATCTTGTCAAGTTTTAATTACACTGATCAGGCAACTTTTTTTGAAATGGATTGTCTTTCCGGCATAATAATTGTTTTTATCCCAACCCGAAAACAAACACCATGAAAAAGAAAATCGTTCCCATTTTCGCTATTGTTGCCCTGATCATTTTCAGCGGTTGCCCTTCTGGTAAAAAAAAATACAGAAAAGGCAAATTTCCCCAAACGGCCACAAATTTTACTGATGTCAACTCACCTTATGACGATTACAATTCGGCCCTGCCCGAAATCCATGTCGGCCACAATCTTATTTTCTCGTCAAACAGAAAAACACAAGGGGGGACTTATGATATTGTAGGTGAA
This sequence comes from uncultured Bacteroidia bacterium, assembly GCA_913009755.1. Taxonomy (GTDB): domain Bacteria; phylum Bacteroidota; class Bacteroidia; order Bacteroidales; family F082; genus JAADID01. The sequence continues at coordinate 6,468 of CAJVWU010000083.1, read as the reverse complement.
AATATGCACATTGTCTGGGATATGGAAACCGGAAAATTGACCATTGATAATTCCAATCCATATATTGACAACAGTTTTGTAAAACCTTTGCTTGAACGGTTAAATACGGATGCCGACGAATTTGGCGCTTTCGCACTGGGTTACGACGACCATAGAGATGAAGAAGTAACCCGGCGTTTTACTTTTATCACTTATTCCACCAATGATTCATCTGACCGTTTCCGATCACGTATGGTTTATTATGAGTCATTCTACACAACAGATACGGCCAAAGTATATGGCCCTTATGACCTGAAAATTATCAACAAAAACAAAAATGCGCAATACATTTCATTTTTTGGCAAAAATGTGAAAACAATCAATCTGTGGGACTTTGACCCATCTGAGCTCACACAGATGTATTTTCAATCAGACAATGACGGACAGACAGACATTTATAAAATTGATATTCCTGCCAACAATGATTTTATTGCTTTCCTCACATCCGACACTACATATCCGGCACAAAAAGTTACTGAATTGTCCACCGCTTATGAAGACAAATGCCCATTCATTAACGGAAAAGTACTTGTTTTTACTTCCAATCGGCCAGGTGGTTTTGGCGGTTATGATTTGTATTATTCAACTTATGAAAACGGACAGTGGTTTGCTCCGGTGAATTTTGGCGATCATATAAATTCGCCTTATGATGAATTCAGGCCGGTCACTTTGTTTGCCGATGGTTTTGAAACCGACCTGTTGATCTTTTCATCCAACAGGCCGGGCGGTCAGGGCGGTTTTGATCTGTATTATGCGGCTTTGCCGTTTAAGATTTTTGATTGGGGATGGGTAGTTGAATAATCCAAAACCAGATTTTATTATTGTAAATTATGACCCAATGGCAGAAATTTTTCAGGCATTCCGATAACCACCCATTTTGAAATCAAATCATTGACTTCGGGAGTTCTGATACCTTTTGCAATGGCGTTCATTGTACTTTGGCTTAGATGAACCGTTTCAGGAGCGTATTTCATCCAGTCATGATTCTCGTACTCATACCATTCGGTAGGAAATTTAAATCTCAAAATAATGTTCCCCTCTTCATCTTTTCCATCTTCATGGTAAAGAGGGTTTATATTCAAGCGGCCCGAAGCATGAGGCCAGTCGTTAAATTGACCATAATTACGAAAGTGATTTTTACGGTGGGATGCCGCAATTGACATCCAGGGTATCTTATTAAGTTCCTTTGCAGGTAGTTCTGTTGAAAAATCAGGTCCAGCCTTTTGTAAATACCAATCCATTAGCTCATCCTCACCCACAACAATATGTTGCATGTCATCAAAATAACTTTTAAGTTGGTAAAGCGTCATCTTAGGATCACTTATACGTTCCGGAACAGAATGACTTGGTACACGCGTGATAATAATTATTCCATCTTTGTTTACTATCCTTTTCATTTCACGGACAGAATTCGTTCTGTATGTAAAATATGTAAATGCATCCGAACAATAAACACCGGAAAAAGAAAAATTCTCAAAAGGAAGTGTTTGGTCTGCCTCTGCGCATAAAAAATTTCCTTTTGGTGCGATAAATTTCTTAGCGATGTATAGTTTGATAAAATTACGTTCCAATCCTATTACGGGTTGTTGCGGGTTCCTGTGTGTTAAATAATGGATTAAATGCCCTGTACCACAAGCTAAATCTAATATAGGTCGTTGATCTTCGGGAAGAGCAGCAAGAAGGGATAATGCCGCTAAATAACGGGGTTGACCAAAACGATAGGTAAAATAAATGTAAATAGGACTGTGCATTAACTGATGATAGTATTGATAAATAAATCCCATTGCGGAAGTGTCTTCTAACAGTTTCCCGAATACCTTTTCTTCCTTTTTTCTTAACCGCCTATCCTGAAATGATAATCCGGACAAAACCCAATATACAAATTGCAAATTACTTTTTCCTGCAATTTTAACCAATGCATTCGGCAAAAAGTGTGATAATTTATTATCCAAATTAACTGTGCCATCTTGCCTGGGAGTGCCATTTTTTGAAGCCCTGGGCGTACGGTAAATTAACAGATTCCGTTGTACCTCTTTAATCTCTCTCTTTTCGATTTTCCTGACTAAATTACTAACCTGAATTCCTTTCTGCAGGCTGCTGGACGGGATATCGTTTTCAGTTGCATCAATATAACTATTTGGCGGCTTCATGATGGGTATCCCAAAAGCCACGGGAAATTTGGTTTTACACCCAATGCAAACTATTGTGCCCCACTCAATTATATTTTCAGATTCTTCGATTTTAACGGAAGGCTCCAACTTTGCCCCGCACAGTGGACACCGCAATAACTTTAAAAAAGAATCAGTCATGATCTTTATTATTTCATGTTATAATAAAATAAATGTCACAAAAACAATCCTGATACGCATAGTAACACCTGAAAGATTTAGTTACATCTATCTTATACAATTAGCAAATTTACGTCAGAGAAGAACAATAATAATTATTAAGCAATAATATTTATTTAAAAGATGTTAAGAAAATCGCCTGCCAAGAGCATACCTTTGGTAAAATTCATACAGTTTATACTAACTGCCCGTACATGGCAGGAAGAGTTTGCCTTGTGTTATGTATATGGATTGATAAAATAATGGTTCCGGTAATTGATCTTGATTAATTGGTATGGCATGCCTGGCAAGATCTGCCGGATTGTTATTTTGTTAAATCCATAAAAGCAATCCCGTTTTCAATATCCGCTTTCATATCCCTGATGGTTTTTTCTGAAAGCATTTTGTAAAGATCACCCCTGAAAATCTGGTAATCTTTATGAATGGGGCAAGGTTTCTCATCATTGCATTCATGAAGTCCCAATCCACAGGTTTGAAAGAATTCCAATCCGTCCATCGTATCAATAATCTTCAACAACGAAATGTTCATGACCTCGTTATCAACACAAAAACCACCATTGGGCCCTTTTACCGAAGAAATTATATTCTTTCGTGCCAAGAGTTGCAGCACCTTGCCGAGATAATGTTCAGGAAAGCCCATTTCTTCAGCTATTTTTTTTACACCAAAATGCCGGTTGGGCGAAGAATTAACTGCTAGGTAAACCATTGCCCGGATGGCATATTCAGTTGATCTGGAAAATATCATAATATCATTTTATGGATTATTCGATTGATTCATGGTTCAATGGTTTAACTGCTCTGCCCGACAAAGCGAAGCGACGGCGGGGGTTTGATTACCTGCCCTAATTCAGAAGGAAACAGGCCGGCAGCCTTCAACAATCACCATTTATCACTTATTATTTACTATTCGATATTCAGCCTCAACATTCATCATTCATCACTCATCACTCATCACTCTAAAACCCCTCAATAGCCATTCTCCCGTCTTCGGTAATCATTTCAGGTGTCCATTGCGGTTCCCATGTAAGCTCTACAACGGCTTTGTATCCGGTATGGTTGGCTTCGAGAACAACCTGTACATTCTGCAAAATCGTATCCCCTAAAGGACAACCACGTGTTGACAAAGTCATTATTACTTTTATTGTTTTTTGCTCTTCATTATATTCAATTTCGTAAATTAGCCCCAGGTCAACGATGTTCACATTTACTTCGGGGTCCATCACTGTTTTTAATAACTGATAGATCTCATTTTCTTTTGGTGTCAGGTTTTTTATATCACTCATTGTTGTATGATTTTCTGTTTATGTAATACTATTTTAAACACATTATAATTATATAGTAGTGCCGTAATGACAAAAAATATGGCTGCAACACGGATAACCCATATCCAGGCAAACAAAAGCCCCGCCATCAACAAAATGAAAGCAATAATATAGGTCCGGTAATGTATTTTGGCCAATTGATCAGAATAAAGTTCGTGGGGTAGCGGGATTTTCTGCTTTCCCACTTTCGACTGATACCTTTGTAACCAGATAATAAAAGGAAATGTTTTATAGGTCTGCCCCAGGATTATTGCAGTTAAAAAACCCGGGATAAGGCTTGCCCCGAAAGCCATTGTTATCCTGGTTTGATAAGCACCTGTGAAATCAGGATTGATAACCGCAAAAATGCCAAGCACCAGGATGAATGCAAACAGTATAAATGCCATGGCCGTAATTTTCATCCCCACATCCAGGTTTTTCCTGAACCGGTGTCTGAAAGCATAATAATTAAACCACAAATAAAGCCCGACACCGGCAAGGATCATTAAAGAAGAAATCATCAGCAACCAGCTTGCAGGATAAAAGTAATAAGCCGAAACAAAGCAAACAAGACCGGCATTGAGCAGGTAAAATGAATAACCTAACAGCTTCTCAGGCAATTTATGAATGATAAGGAACATGGGCATCAGTTTGCTCGAAACACCAATGACCAGCATGAGGAACCATCCGGCCAGCCCAAGGCTAAAATGAATCTTCAATAAATTCAATACCGAAACCGGCATAAAAGGCACGGCAAGGTCAATCACCATCAAAAAGCCTAATAAAACCGTTAAAAAAAGATAAACGATTGCCGTAACAATGAACAAATTCCCAATATCCTTACGTTCAGTTTTCGAGGCGGTTTTCAGGGTATTGAAAACAAAAAACATCACCGCCACAAGGATCATTGAACCGGACAGCCAAAACCAGTACCAGTTTTGTGAGTTATCAAATGTTGCATTCCAAAAAGAGATGACCAGGATAATCAGTCCCGAACCAAACAGGTAAAAAGTGGTTTTGGCCAGTTTCTCGCTATAAAGTTTCACCTCCATCACAACCGGTATCAACTGATACAACGCGCCAAAAATCACCATGGTGATAAATCCCAAAACAAAAACGTGGGTAAGCGCCAATAGTTTGGCATTCAGATGATAGTGCAAAACCAAATCAGGTGCTACTATTAACATGACGATGGATGCTATTAAAAATGAAACCGCACCAAAAATAAAATGTGGAACAACAACTGACGGTGACGGAGCGTTTTTTGTACTTAGTCCGGCTTGCATTATTTAAAGATTATCAGTTTTATATCGCCCTCGCCTATTATTTTCGATACCCATTTGTAACCTCTGTCTTTCAGTTCGGGCAACAAATACTGCGGGAGTTTTTTGTGGTGTACAAAAAGGGCAGTCTCCGGGTTTAAATGTTCCAGCTCTTCCAAAATGGTGACCATCGGCATGGGCATCTCCAAATCACGTACATCAATTTCTTTCATCTTTCCTGCATATTTCTCTAATACAGAATCATAAGTCAGGTTTATAACCGGTTCGGCTTCTTTTATAGCTTCTTCAGGCAAATCATCTCTTTTTTCAAGGTAGGTGTGAACCACCCCGGGTTCAGGACGTTCAGTCTGATATTCGTATCCTTTCTTTTTCAGGATATTTAAAAGGGGGATTGGCTCAAAAGTATTGATTATCTTCAAGGTATGACTTTTATCCATTGCCTTCAATTTTGCCATGATGGCTTCAAAAGGGTCAGTGCCCCCTTCCAGTATGGGGCGGACATCCAATTCTTCTATTATTTTTTTACTCATGTGTATTTCTTTTTTGTTTAATCCATATTCTTCATCCGGCAAAACAGGCCCGCGACCACACTCATCATCAGTCTTAAAACCAATCTCTTTAAGTTTATCAATCATAACAGATACGGGCACCCCTCCTATTTTGGCTGCATCGGCAAGGGTTACCCTGGGTGCAAGTGCTTTTCGCAGCAGTGGGTTTTTTAGTTTTTTAAAATGCTTATTTATCGAGCCGATAACTTCAATTGTCTCCTTATTGTGTTTGATAAGCTCGGAGATTTTTGTTTTTGCACTAATTATCATCGTTCAATTTTTTTGCAAAAATAATAAAATTACTAATAGAAGATAAAAAGGTCTTTTTATTCTTTTAATAAAAATATCTTATGAATTCTTTTAATTATGAAGAACTCCTTCTTTTCACAGGATATCTGCTGTATAGGGTTTGGGCAGCGGACGGGCTATCCGCTTTAGCGCCTTCTTGCAGTCCGTGTGTTTTAGGTCGTGGCAGTGTCTTCCCCTGTCAGCCCTGCCACTCCCAAAAAACATCGGCCTGCACTTCAGTCGGCTGCCTCTCCTATCCCTGCTGCAAATGAAAGAATCTTTCAGGTTTACATGACGTGCTAAAACCCTTGGACCTGATCCGGACCTACCGTCTTGAAATAGGGACTAAACTGAAAGTCGGGAATAGCCAAAACCTTTAAGTTAAAAATGTTAATAACTTAATTTCAGTCAACCCGTAATCCGAACATTAAAAGAATCTACTTTCGCCGCTTTATTTTGGGAAAGTTCATTTCATTTTTTGAAAAAGAGATTTCTAAGTTTTACAATAATAAAGCAACCCGTTTATTTTATTTTACTCAAGTTTCGCAGGTATTAAATGGCTGAGATTCAACAAAAGAAAGTTTAAAAAAAGTAGCATTTTGTTTGTCTATTATACTAATATTTAGTATTTTAGACGTGTAATTCCAAATACAACAAAATG
>CAJVWU010000082.1 GCA_913009755.1 uncultured Bacteroidia bacterium | reverse complement strand
TTTAAAATGTTTATTGACCTCTTCCGGGGCAATTAATTCTATCAGCTTTTTATGCAATTCTTCTCCCATTTTACCTTTTTCAATCAAAGGTAAAATTTAGTCCAGCACATCAAAATAAAATTTAGCCCATTCCTGCGGACCACTATGTGGAAATGACAAGGTAATTGATTTGTTTCATAATTTTTGTTATTAATTTCTAATTTCTAATTGACTAATTGCTCTAAACAAATCCGAAATCTGAATTTCTAAACCTGTGCCTTGCCGGAACGTTTAGGATTTGGGCATTTGACATTATTTAGTGTTATTAGACATTAGAGTAATTAGGTTAATTTTATTTTTGAATAATCAATTTCTTCGTCACACTCCCTTTCTCGGTTCGTATCCGGCAGAAGTAGAGGCCGCTGTTTAAATGGCTTACATCCACGGTGAATTCTTCTGTTCCTTTCGGGATTTGTTTTTCGAGGAGTTTTCTGCCATTCAGGTCATATATTTCTACAGTAGCCCGGCTAACTTTAAACTTTAAACCTGCCTGACCGGCAGGCAGGCTTTGAACTTTAAACTCGTTTCCTGCCGGATTGGGAAAAATCACAAAATCAGGGTTACTGATTTCCTCTATACCCGTTGCGCTTTCGGAAGCCAAATAAAAGTGGTATGACACCTTGTAGATATCCTGAAGGTTTTCAAAAACCAGGATCAACGATTTCAACGGGATGTCGGGCTGGAAAAAGGCAGCAGGTGCTTCGCTGTCGGGCATGCCGCCAATGACAATGCTGTCATAAACCGTATAATCGTCGGGGGTGTTGAAACCCAGCAGGGCTGCATGCGTGGCATCCCATTTGGGCAGATTTTCACCATTTTCGCTGAGGTTGGCATCGAACAGTTCCACAAGCCACCGGTTGACGGTTTCTGCCGGAACTTCGTTGTCGTTTTTATCAATGGCTTTTACCAGCAGGTTTTCCACATCAATGTCCACCACGCAAAATCCCCATCCTGATGCGGGGGTCACTTCATCGAAATCAATGGTCATGGTTGCTCTTGATGTGATGGGCTGTCCGGCTGTACCGGGACCATTTTCCTGCAGTTGGGTACGCAGGTTTTCAGCATTGTCGGCCTGTCCGAAAGTCGCTTCAAACTGATTGCCATCATCAAAAATTTCATCGTCAAGAATCTGGATTTCCCTGGCAAGTGTGCCGATTACCGACCAGGTGAAATCAGGTAAAACTGCTTGTGTAAACGAACCGGTACCCTGATGTTCGCCGGTCAGGGTAAAAGTTGCAAATTCCTGTGCCCCGGAATAAGTGAAAGAGCCAAGGATTAAAGTGATAAGTAATACTTGTTTTTTCATGGCTTTATTTTTTTTAGTTATTAGTCATCCTACGGACTTCCTTCGGTCGTTTGTCATTGGTTATTAGTCATTGGTCATTAGTCATTGGTCGTTAGTCTTTAGAGGTTTTTGTTTTTTATTCCCGGCCATTCCTACGGGCCATTGCGAGGAAATGACCGGGTAAGTGATTTGTCTTAATTCCCTGACCTTCCTGCGGACCACTACGTGGAAAGGCCAGGGTAACTGATTTGATTCTTTACTATTTATATTCATTTTTCCACACTTCCGTTTTTGAGTCCACTCTGAAAAGTAAGTGTCTTGCCACCAAGGCAGAAAGGCCCGAAGGAACACCAAGTTTAGGTACAAGGATATCATTCCTTTGTGCACCTTTGGTGTCTTGGCGACTTGGTGGTTATTTCACCAATTTTGAGTTTTCGGAGCCGGCTCATTTTTTCATAATTCTATCCTCTCATTCTTTCGATTTTATCTTTGAATCATTAATTTTTTCGTTACGTTTCTGTTTCCAATTGTCATCCGGCAGAGGTACAGTCCGCTTTGCAGGTGGCTTACATTCACCGTAGTTTGGCGGTTGCCGGGCGGTATTTGTTTTTCCAGGAGTTTTTTGCCGTTCAGGTACATAAGTTGCAAAGTAGCGGCACCGTTCCCGGTATCCATACGCATGACTTCAAATTTATCACCGGCAGGGTTAGGCCATACTTTCATTTTTATGTTGTTTGCTGTATTTTCTTCCACACCCGTAGCCACGGAGTATTTCAGCAAAAGCAAATAGCTGTTATACCAGTCGTTGAAGGGTCTGACGTTGGCCACGATATAGACATTCCCGTTTTTATCCATACCGAAATCGCGTGCCGATTCACTGGTAGTGGTGTCGGTATTGAAATGCTCTTCCCAAAGCAGATTGCCGTCGGGGTCGTATTTCAGCAAAGAGACATCGGACTTGGTCTCGAAGACGGTTGTTGTAGCCAGGATGTAAATGTTGTTCAGCGTGTCCACCATAAGTCCGACGGGGTCCGAATATCCTTCCTCGTCACCACGCGTATATATTCTCCGCCACAATTCGGTTCCGTCAGGGGCAAACTTTAAGGTGGTAATGGCCCGCCATTGATTTTCCTTTTGAATCCAACCGGTGACGATGACATTGTTATTCCTATCGGTAGCGACTGCAATACCGTTTTGTTCGGGATATTCCTCTTTGCTGAACAGCTTTTTTTGTTCCCATTGCAGATTGCCGAACTTCGAATATTTAAGCAGAATGATCGGCCCGTCAGGATAATACCAATCCGTTATAGAAACATTACCATCGGCTGCCAAAACAATTACGTCGTTATTCCGGTCGATGGTAATGTCTTTGCCGGCGGTAGCTGTCACCGGATCTCCCCAAATGTCTGACCAGGTTTCTCCTATCATTGATTTGGTAAAGACCATATAGTTGGTGTCGGGCGTTTGAGCCAGTGTGCCTGTAACCACAGGTGTACGGCTCGAATCAAGGGCAATGGCGATCCCGCCTTCATTATAAGGTTGATTTGAGTAAGGCAAATCGGTTGTGTCGCCCCACAAAATGCTCCCCTTCGGGCTGTAACAGTAGATAACCATATTTTCATTCACGGCTTCTTGCAAATAGGGGGTTTCTGACAGGCCGGTAAGATAAATTTGCCCCAGGTCGTCCACCACCAGTTCACGCGGTGTTTCACTCGTCCGGTCAAAGGCAGGGTTTCTAATAATATGTTCCCACGTTTTGCCGCCATCGGCATTGCACTGTGCCAACAGTATATCGTCCGCACGCCAATAATTTTCATGCAGGACGTTACCTGTGAGCACAACACGTCCCTTCCAATCCACATCCATATCCATAAATAATTCCCCGTTTTCGTGTTCATATTCGGGCAAATACTCTTGTTCCCACAGCAGGTTTCCCTGCGGATCATATTTTTGGATGAAGTATCCCGACTTAAGGGAATCGGGGTCCTCGCCGGCAAAAGCAAGTACAATATTCCCTGCCGGGTCAACTTGTAGTTTGCAGGGCATTAGGTCCGAAGTGGCCGGATTCTGGCTCATATCCAGTTTATGCCACAAAAGGACGGGTTGGGCCACGGCCGAAACCGCAACCAGCAAAATACTTAAGAATAATAGTGGTAACTTTTTCATGGCTTTATATTTTTTGGTAATTATTTAAATGATTTGTTAAAAGTTCCATAATGAGTTGTTTTTGTCCGGTTTCGATGGGCAACACTTCGGCATTGCTCAATTCCACAAAGTCATCGTTTCCGGCGGCGATGCGGGCGATGTGGTTTACGTTGACAATGTGCTTATCGTGAATCCGGATAAACTCGGTATTCTTCATTTCCGCTTCAATGTTGTCGAGTGGATTATCAATTTCCAGCGAATTGCCGTCTAAAAAGTAAATTATGGTATTTTCACCTACGGATTCCAATCGCAGAATCTCGTGGTTTTTGAAGAACCGGATTTGATCTTTTGAGATGATCTTCATCGTGTAATTATTAGAACTTACTCAATCGTACCTAAGTATTTTCCGAAAACAGGATGTAGATATTTATTTGATGGTAATGGATTAGTATTCGTTTACCTGTTTATGATCATTTTCCTTGTATGTACACTTTTGCCGTCGATAAATAATCTGTAATAATAAATACCGAAAGGCAAACCGGAAGCAGTAAACCTAACCGCATGTTTACCGGCTCTCTGTGCCGTGTTAATAAGTGTTTTAACCACATTGCCTTTCATTGCTACCAACAAAGAGAACATTAGGGACTCCCGTTGCACCCTCTATCCACAGGCAATTGTTTTCAATATTGCCAGCTGAAGAAACATCCAACGCTCCATCAACTGTTCCGTTGGTTAAAATATTGCCATAAACTGTCAGATTTCCATGCCAACCTATTCCCGACCAAAGTTTTTCACCGGAATTGATCGTCAGATTATTGCACTTATTGTCGTAATTCAGCAACCTGACCGGACCATTTACGATCACATTATCGCTTGCTATAGGCACCACTCCACCAAGCCAGGTAGTCCATTCTGACCAATTGCCTCCTATTGTAGTGGATGTGATGGTTTGGGAGAAAGCATAAGTTGCTGAGGGACTAATCGTAAATAGAAGGATAAAAGTTTTCATCAATGTTTTTTTACTAAGTTTTTCATCTTTTTAATGTTTAAAATAAAGTATTGATTAATTATTTTGAGTTTGCTTACCAGTATGTTCACTGCCTTACAAACACCTTTTGGCTTGCCACTTTGTCATTTACCTTTATATGAACAATAAAATAGCCGCTCATATTCAGATATTCTCTCGTCAGCCCTCCGCAAATATTGAATTCAGCCACTTTCCTGCCCATGATGTCATATACTGAGGCTTCACCATGCTCTCCTTCCAGGAGATCGATATACACATGATTATCGTACGACCAGATCCTGGCTTTGCAAGCCTGATCCTCATGAAGACCAGTATTCCCATTCCTAATGATGATCCCCATGGTTCCTTTCGAACCGGTTTCACAATAAAAACTGCCATACCAGGCGGAAGATACCGGAACATTCCATGCCAGCACCTTTTCTGTTTCACCTTCGAAATCCGGTGAATCCAGAATTTCATCTTCATAATGCCACTGGTATAGCTCCGATCCGATCACAGCATCGAACATGACGCTGCTCTTAATAGGCTTGTCGTCAATCAGTTCAATGTATTGTTCATTGCTTACATATACGTATGTAAGGAAATTAGTCCAATTCCCATTATTGATAATATTCCCATTAATAAAAATTCTTAACCAATGTCCGGGGTTTTGGTTTTTGATCAAACCATTGTTTGTTAATGAACCATCAATAGTAAGATCAAAATTATGGGCACCACCACCATAATAGCTGCCTTGTAAAGTATCGGTAACGACCACCGACCCCTGAAATCTATTAAAGTCATCAATGGTAACAGTTCCCTCTATGGTCAGGTTATCCAGGCTGGTGAGGTTTTTCAATGATCCTCCATGCAATATTGTATTGTTGATGTATCCATTAATTAACCATCCTCCCATTCGCAGGGTATGATTTTGCATGTCAAGGGTAGAACCTGTCAAATCAAAATCCTGGCTTATTTCAATATCGCTCTCCCCCACAAGCATACTACCGGAATCCAGATCGTAAAAATTGCTGACGAACTTTGTCCCCGGGCTTTGTGTAATGTACTGTGTTTCTGTTCCCGCAAAGTTTACATAATTGCATGTCCAAAGATTGTTGTTTATAATATTGCCGGTAATAATAATATTGAGGTCATCACCAAACAGGTTGTCTCGAACAACACCATTATTAATAATGTCACCATCGATCAATAGCTTCTGAATTCCGTACCCACCACCGTAAATCCGGCTTTGCAAGGTGTCGCCGACGGTTACATGCCCCACAAAACGCATGGTATCTGTAACATATTTATTCACATCAAATGCACCGAGGATCTCGAAATTACCATCAATGATGCCATTAAACATGACAGTTCCTGTTGTATTAATCGAAAATCCATCCATAAATAATGTTTTGCCTTTCAGGTTAAAATCTCCGGTGTAATAGATTCCTGAATGAACATATCCTCCGTCATATCTGATGTCTGAAAGAGCAGTGAGAGAAACAGAATTGTTATTTGTCCAGAAACCACCAAATATACTCTCTTCACCGAGGCTGATATTTTGGTTTGTATTTCCGGTCAGAACTGTTTCGTGTGGCTGCCAAATATTGTTATTTACAATATCCCCGGAAATTAAAAGCTGAAGATATTCATCTCCATTACGGATAGTACCATTGTTGGTGATATCGTGCGCAACAAACAATTTAATTGTTGCCAAACCCCCACCATAATCGTGAGCAACCAAAATTCCGCTTTGTTCAACAATAATCCAGCCGCCATAGCTATCATATATTTCTAAGCCAACAACAGTTCCTATTATAACATTACCCTGGATAATGGCAGTATCGGCAGGTCCGGGAACAAAACCCTCAATCCATGTGTCCTTGTTGTTCCACAGTCCGCCATCAATGGTAGAATGAGCTGTCCCGGCATAAGTATGCTTAGATCCAATGATCACCAGCAGGATGACCAGACTCATTTTAAGTAGACAATTTTTCATAATTTCTTATTTTTAGGTTAATAAATATGACTCTTTAAAATACTAATGGTCTGATCTTTTACCTGTATCTTCATTGCAGAAGTTTATAAGCAGGATAAAATTACGATGGAAATGCAGAATTATTCAGGTCAAATGATTATTCGCCGGGGGTGGATTATTATTCGTTGAAAAAGACCTTCCAGAGTACGCTGCAAGCGTTCCTGGAAGAGTCTGTTATTGTCGGGTTGATTGGAATGTTGGCAATAGGTATCTGCATCCGAATTGCAAATCCGGAAGAGTAACAGAAATCACATATTTTCAAACAGCCGGAAAAGCTCTTCTTTTTTGCGGGTGGAAACGGGGACGGTGGAATTGTCGTCCATCACCAGGTAGCCGCCTTCGGTTTTTTCGTAACGCAGCATGTGGTCGAGGTTGACCAGGTGCGACTGGTGGGTGCGGAAAAAGCCGGCGGGAGCCAGCAACCGGTCGTACTCTTTCAGCGGTTTTGACACCAGCAGCTTTTTTCCGTTCGACAGGTAAAAGGTGGTATAGTTCACATCGGCTTCGCACCGGATGATCTCCGATACATTGACGATGTGGATGCTCTCGGCGGTTTTCAGTACGATCTTTTTGAGTTTTTCAAGATTCTGTAAAAGTGTGCTCAGTTTGACGGCTGTTTCTTCTTTGTCGATTATCGCTTTGGTTTTTTCGAGCGCCCTGAACAGTTCACCGGCAGTGATGGGTTTCATGATGTAGTCAACGGCGCTGTATTTGAAAGCCCGGATGGCATATTCGTTATGGGCGGTGACAAAAATAACACGGAAGCTGATGTGTTCAAACATCTTCAACAGATCAAAACCGCTACCGTCGGGCAGGTTGATGTCGAGCAGCACCAGGTCGGGCGAGGTTAAATTGATCGTCTCGTAACCCGATTGCACGCTGTCGGCTTCACCGGCCAGGGTTAACTCCACCGGGCTGATCTTTAGCAGGTTAATAATGGTTTCCCGTGCCCGGGGTTCGTCATCTATTACTATGATAGAGATCATAGGTAAAATTAATCATTTTCCGTGAATTGAAAAGGCAACGTAATGCTGACCCTGGTTCCCGACACTTTGTTGCTTTTGTTTTTTATGTCGTCCACTTCCAGTGTAAATTTATGCCTGTATTTTTTTGTGAGCACCGCCAGCCGTTCCTGTGTGATCTTCATCGCGCGTGAGCGGTGCTGATTTTTCTTTTCAATTTCTGCGGCTTTTTTGCGCCCCACGCCATCATCTTCAACAGTAATGGTCATACACCGGTCGGATGTTTTCTCATAAATGATGTTAAGGTGGCCCCGCCCCTGTTTATACCTCAATCCGTGTTCGATGGCATTTTCAACGAACGGCTGGGCAAACATGGGCGGTACCTTTACGCTTTCCACACCCGGTTTTTTGTCCACCGTCAGCGTATAATCAAACTTATTGTCAAAACGGAGAACCTGCAGGTCGAGATAGGCCGTCAGCATTCTCAGTTCATCGTTCAGCGGGACAAATTCCACACGCGAGTGCTCAAGGGTCAGGCGGATGAGGTCGGCAAACTTGGCCAGGAAATCACCCGCCTGCAACGGTTCACTGTTGTAAATATAACTTTGAATGGCGATGAGTGAATTGAAAATAAAGTGGGGGTTCATCTGTGAGCGGAGCAGACGTTGTTCCAGCAGGATGGCTTTTTGTTTGGATTGGATGCGGTTTTGTCTGACCAGCAGAAAGCTGAAAAGCAACGCCAGCACAATGCCGGCCCCCGAAGCAAACAGCAGGTTACGCCTCCGGCTCAGCTTTAACTGTTGCACTTCGCTTTTTTGGGTCAGCAAAGCCAGTTGCTGTTCTTTTTTCTCCGTTTCGTATTTGGCTTCCGCTTCGCGTATGGAGCGGTATTTGCTTTCGTTGAACAGACTGTCTTTGAAAACGCTGTACATTTTAAAGGCGGCAAGGGCTTTTGTGTCATCACCTCCGGCTTCATAAATTTTTGACAGTATTTCCCAGCTTGCCTGAAGCGCCTCCGGGTTTCCTGTTTTGCGGGCGATATCCAGACTGCGTTGGCCGAAAGCAAGCGCTTTGGAAAGGTTATTTTTCAGGTATTCTGTTTCAGCCATATTGCGGAGGGACCCTGACATCCCCGGCAGGTCGTTTTCACGGGTGGATAGTTCCAGCGATCTGCCGTAATATTCTTCGGCCTTGTCGTAACGGTGATCCATTTTGTAAGTGTCTCCGATCAACATGAAACAGTCGTCCATCCGGTGGGTGTATCCCGATTCTTTCAGGACGGTCATGGCGCTGTCGAGGCAGATCCTGGCCGTGGCGGGCTGTTGCCGGTCCAGCCAGACTTTGCCCATACTCATATAACTGTCGGCCATGTTCATATTATTCCCGGTCTTACGGGCATTTGCCAGCGCCAGCCTGTAATATTTGATGGCCTGGTTATCATCACGCTGACCGGAGTAGATCTTCCCCACATTCAGGTAACAGGCGCCCATTCTCCGTTTCTGGTCCAGCTTCTCAAATGTTTTTAAAGCGGTCAGATAATTGTTCAGGGCAAGGTTAAAATAACCTTTCATTAAATAGATGGTTCCCTGGTTGGCATAACATACGGCAGCCCACGACGAGTCGCCTGAAAAGCGGGCATAGTCAAGCGCTTTCCGGTTGTATTTCAACGCCAGGTCGTATTTTCCCTGATTTTTATAGACAATGGCAATTTCGCTCTGGCATTCCGAAACCGTCTCTTCGTCACCCGTTTCTTCAGCAATTTTCAACGCTTTGAAATAATACTCCAGCGCTTTGTCGTAATTGCTGCGGAAAAAATATTCGATACCCAGTTCAATATATGCCCGCATCTCAAGCCGGCGGTAGGCAAGGATCATCTGCCGGTTGTCTGCCGCATTCTTGTTGTAAACGGATAGTTTGTAATGAATGAGTTCCAGCGCTTTGCCATAATAGAATGAAAGCGAATCGGAGGGTCCGTCAATGAACCGGTTGCCCATCTGAAAAAGGAGCCGCACTTTGGTCGTATCATACGGTGCATTTTGCAGCTCTCTTTTCAACTCCGTTATATGATGTTTCGTTTGCCCGTGAAGCGAAAAGAGCGGCAGGACAAGCAGACCGGAAAGTAATGTCAGCAAATGAAGACAGTGCCGGAACATGGGAGTTGGTTTTATACAAAGCTAAATAATTTTTGGGAAATGGGGAAGGGGGGATTTGGGCTTTGCCCTTTGGGCGTCAGGCAATGGTCATTTGCCCTTCGGGCGTCATTTGGCCTGCGGCCGTCATACAGTTGTCATTTGGGCTTCGCCCGTCAGGCAATGGTCATTTGGCCTTCGGCCGTCATTTGGGCTTCGCCCGTCAGGCGGTGGTCATTTGCCCTTCGGGTGTCCGGTGGCCTTCGGCCGTCATGCAGTGGTCATTTGGCCTTCGCCCGTCATGTGGTGGGCATTTGCCCTTCGGGCGTCAGGTGGCTTCGCCCGTCAGGCGCTGGTCATTTGGCTTGGGGCGTCATTTGCTGTTTGTTGTCATTTTTCAAGGTTTTTGTTTTATCCCCAACTTGCACCTGGTTGTTGAATCTACCGATTTGTAAATAGAAATATCGTTAAACACACATTGATTTTTTTTATACTTTTGATGTACTATCAGGCCAACATAAATCAGTCATTAAATAGTCAGATGATTAACAAAGATTATCAAAGAACTCTCGAATTGATAAAACATGAAATCCAAACTGCAAGGTTTCAAGTTGTAAA
This sequence comes from uncultured Bacteroidia bacterium, assembly GCA_913009755.1. GTDB lineage: Bacteria > Bacteroidota > Bacteroidia > Bacteroidales > F082 > JAADID01. The sequence goes on along the minus strand of CAJVWU010000082.1, from coordinate 5,812 downwards.
AACCATTACAAAAGAACATATTGAACTTTACTGGAAGATTGGGAAAATAATTTTAGAAAAGCAAAAAGAACAAGGTTGGGGAAAATCAGTTGTTGAAAAATTATCAAGTGATTTACAAAAAGATTTTACAAGTAGTAGCGGATATTCAGCAAGAAATCTCTGGGATATGAGACGGTTTTATTCTCGTTATTCAACCAATGAAAAACTGCGACAGCTTGTCGCAGAAATTCCATGGGGACAAAATCTGCTAATACTCACAAAGGTTAAAGAAGATAAAGAAGCCGAATTCTACCTGAATGCGACAAAAGAATATGGATGGAGCAGAAATGTTTTGCTAAATCAAATAAAGGCAAAAGCATACCAAAGAGCATTGTCTGAGAACAAAACCCATAATTTTCAAACGGCACTTCCCGAATATCTTTCAGAACAAGCTGACGAAGCCCTAAAAAGCGAATACAACCTTGAATTCCTCGGATTAAAAGAAGGGGTAAAAGAACGGGAACTTGAAAATAAAATGATTGAAAAAATCCGAGATGTAATTATGGAATTTGGTTCTGGGTTTGCTTTTCTTGGGAATCAGTTCAAATTACAATTAGGGGATAAAGAGTATTTCATTGACCTTTTGTTTTATCATCGAAAACTTCAGTGTCTTGTCGCAGTCGAACTAAAAGTTGGAGAATTTAAACCAGAATATGCAGGAAAACTGAATTTCTACCTTGAAGTTTTAGATAATACGGAAAAGACAGAAAATGAAAATCCATCAATTGGTATTTTGCTGTGTGCGGAAAAAAATACATTGGAAGTTGAATATGCACTGAGAACGACAACTAAACCAATTGGGGTTGCAGAATATCAATTAACAAAAGATTTGCCAAAGAAGTACAAAAAGTATTTGCCAGACTACAAATTGATAATTAAAAAACTGAAAGAATAAAAACACGGTTGGTAATATTTTGTATGAGTAATGGCAGGCAAAGTGAGTAATATCAAGGCTTGTGGCCCGCTCAAATTACGTAGCGGTTTGATAAGAAAGTGCCACGCAACCTGCCAGAATTATTCAATCTTATATAAGCGATGCTACTGATTTTGATGCTTTGCAGAGATTTACAAATTTCTGATAAAGTGAATATTTGTAAATATAAAATAGCTTTCGGCACATATTGATTTTTTTTTATACTTTTGAGGTATAACCAGGCCAACATGAATCAGTCATGCCGTTTCATTTGATCATTTCGGATATTTTGATGAATTTGAAAGATAAACCTTAAAAGGATATTTTTCCGCAGGAAAGGTGTTTGATATATAAGGAAAAGTTGAACATAGAAAACCGTTATGTGCCAATTAGAGAAAAACAATAATGTTTGAAAAAGTATTAAAAGAACTGGAGAGAATGAAGAGAATGCAAGTTTCAATTCCCGTTGAAACGGATGAAGATGGCTATTATGATAAGGAATGCCCTTCAGAGAATTGTTTGTTTCAATTTAAAGTTTTAGCAGAAGATTGGAGTAATAAATTTAATGATGATTCTGTTTACTGCCCTCTTTGTGGACATAATGCTCCTACTGACAATTTTTGGACAACTGAACAAATAGAACAAGGAAAAGAACAAGCAATTAACCAAGTTAAAAATAGAATAAATGAAGCTTTTTCTGAAAGTGCTAAAGAATTTAATAGAAAACAACCCAAAGGTGGTTTCCTTACAATGAAAATGGAGTTTAAAGGTTCAACTACGAGTTCCTTTATTTTACCTATTCCAGCAAAAAAAGAACTTGAACAAAAAATAACTTGTTCTAAATGCGGAAGTCGGTATTCTGTACTTGGGAGTGCATTCTTTTGTCCTTGTTGTGGATATAATTCAGTAATTGAAACTTTTGACAATTCCATAAAAAAAATTGAAAGTAAAATAAACAATATTGAAACTATTAGAAAAGCTGTCACAGAAATTAGTGCTGACGAAGCTGAATTAACAGTTCGTTCTTTAATTGAATCTGGATTATCAGATGGAGTTGTTGCATTTCAGCATTTTTGTGAATTGACATACTTGGAAAATAGAAAGACAGATGAGAAAATTAAATTTAATGCTTTTCAAAACCTTGAAATTGGTGCGAAGTATTGGGAAACTATATTTAATGAATCATATCAAGATTGGTTATCAAAAAATGAATATTGGGAATTAAATATACTTTTCCAAAAGCGACATTTACTTGCTCATAGAGAAGGTATTGTTGATGAAAAATACATACAAAAGTCCGGAGACACCAGGTATAAAATAGGTCAAAGAATAGTTGTAAAGGAGAAAGATGTTATGAATTTAGTAAGATTGATTAATAAAATTGTAAATGAAATAAGAATTAAAATCGGCACATAACAAAAAATATAGTGCATTTGGCAGATAGTGCTAATAATGAAGATAATAGCAACAAATAAACATAATAGTAAATTGAAAGATTGTAGCGTTGAAATGCCAAACGCACCATATTCAAACCGTCAGACTGTCTAAAAACCTAACACCATTTTGTTCACAAATACCGGGGGCTGTTTTCGCTTAATAAACAGCTTTTCGTACCTTTCCTTTATGAAATATATACAAGGACTTGACAGAAACCAGGCCGCCCTTTTTCCCATGACTCTCGAGCAATCCATTGACCAGAATAACGAAGTTCGCATTATTGACCTTTTTGCGGAAAGCCTGCCGTTAAATGAGTATGGTTTTAAAACAGTGTTTGTGGAAAACGGCAGACCTGCCTACCACCCGAAAGACTTGCTGAAACTCTACATTTACGGATACATGAACAAAACACGTTCATCACGGGACCTGGAAAAAGAATGCAAACGCAATATCGAAGTGATGTGGCTTTTGAAAGGACTTGCCCCTGACCACAACACCATTTCCAATTTCCGAAGGGACAATCCCGAAGCCATCAAAAAGGTATTCCGGGCAACCGTTCAGATAGCAAAGCATTTTGACCTGATTGGAGGAAAACTTATCGCTGGTGACAGCACAAAGCTGCGCGCTCAAAACAGCAAGAAGAACAACTTCAACCAGAAGAAGATTGACCGCCATATAGCATATATTGACCATAAGCTGGAGCAGTACAACAAGCAATTGTCAGAAGCGGACGAAGACAACAAACAACAGATAAAACAAGAAATTGAAAAGCATAACCGGCGTAAAGAAAACTACCAACAGATAGAGAAACAACTCAAAGAAACCGGAGAGGTTCAGCTATCGACTTCTGACCCCGAAAGCCGGCAATTGATTACGCGCAATAACATCACCGAAGTGGCCTACAATGTGCAAACAACCGTTGATGCAAAGTTTAACCTGCCCATTGACTATAAGGTAACCAATACCAACGATTCAAAGGCTATGGGCAATATGCTGCAAAGGGCCAAAAGCATATTGCGCACCAATGAATTTACCGCCCTCTACGACAAAGGATATCATACAGGGAGTGAATTTAAACTGGCCGGTGATTTGGGCATTGAAGTGATGGTTGCCATTCCGGGGCCCGCTTCCCAGGCCCCTGATCCAGCCTACAACGTTGAAAACTTTACCTACTTTGAACATGGCGATTATTACGTATGCCCTCAGGGAGAGAAACTTACCACTCCGGGGACCTGGCACAAAACCAGGACCTATTATTTTAAACGCTACACCACCAGGGCATGTAAGAGCTGTCCTGTGAAAGATCAGTGCACAAAGGCCAAATACGGAAAGGGCATTCAGCGCAGTGAATACCAGTATTATATCAATCAAAACAAAGAAAGGATAGAACAAAACAAGGACTACTACCGCAAGCGGCAGGCCATAGTCGAGCACCCCTACGGAACCATAAAACGCCAGTGGGGGTTTAATTACATCCTTACCAAAAAATATAAACAAAGGGCTAAAGCTGATGTGGGGCTGATGTTTATTGCATACAACCTCCGTAGGATTATCAATATCCTTGGGAAGGAGGTGTTCAAGGAGTACCTCAGGATACTTGTCTTTCCTTTTTTACTCATTTTAGGTCATATAAGAACTATTTTAAGCCGTTTTCAGGAATCCGTTTTTGTCGGCATTATTTCTCCGCTATTTTTTAAAAATCCGGCAAATCAGCTTATATTTACACGGAAATTAATCAATAACACCGGTTTTTAGACAAACTGCCGTTAGGTGCAATTATGAGTCACAAGAAACAACATATCGTATCTGAAACCTATTTGAAACATTTTTCTTATGAAAATATGGGTAAAGGGATTAAGACACTGCATATGACTAATCCTTATAAAAAAACGATTGAGACACATAATGCGGGAGACCGCATTTTTTGGTCCAAGAACTTTTACAATACTTCAAAATTTAAAAATCCTAAAACGATAGAATTGTTTTTAGGGCAAAAAATTGAAAATGATTACAATTCAATAATAGATAAGATTAATAATCAATCACCATTTAAAGATGATAAATTTAAGACACTGATATTCCAGTGGGTTTTCTATTCAAAATTAAGAAGTCCAATGTGGAGAAAATATCTTCAATTTGTTATTAATCAACAAGGACTCGATTTTTCATTAGATTCAAAGGAATTGAGAGAAGAGCATATGCAATTCTTTTCTAATTCTGAAATATTAGAATCTATGATTGAATATTATAACGAAGAATTGATTATAAAAAAATGGAAAATATTAATTAGCCCAGAAGACTACTTTTGGATTACATCCGACAATCCCGGTTTTTCAATTGCAACAAAAGAGTTTGCTAAGAATCCTAGTGAATATGACCCAAATCCGTTATGGACTGGAGTAAAATATGATACTGCACTATATTTCCCATTGACTAAAAAGTTTTGCTTAGAAATATTTCCATACAATCAAGACGATGATGTCAAAAGAAACTTCGGAAATGATTATGTTCAATTTGAGAAACCTACATTTGAAACGACTCATTTAATAAATAATTGGACTGTTAGGACTGCAAATGATATTATTATATCAAGTAGAGAAAATGAATTATTAGAATATGAGGAAATAGTAAATAAAAGCACCTAACAGCGGTTAGCAACTATAAAAACAGTGTACATTATAAACAAATATAAATTTAATTATAAACAAATTTAAAAAGTAAAAATTATGAAAAAAGTCTATTTATTATTAATTATTGTAGTTGCTTTTAGTAGCTGTGTAAATAATGAAAGAAACAGTAAAAAGACAGAAAGCATTGTAAATAATGAAGAAATCAGTAAAGAGACAGAAAACCAAATGAATGTATCTTTTGAGAAAGGTTCATTAAATAAAAGTAATGGAATTTATGCAGCATATACAAATGATGCAGATACTCTATGGATGAATGAAGAATGGGTAAAGTCTATTGAGACTAAAATGATAAATCTTTCATCTTCATATTCTACAATTTTATTGTTTAATAGCAAAAGCAATACGCCAAACGTTGCAATAAAAGGAATGAATTATTCAACCGATTTTGATAAATATATGGTATGTGGCTATTGGGTATATACTAATGGGAAAACTAAATTTTGTTATGGCGGCGTTAAAAGTGATGGAAATTTTAGAATATGTAATTAATACAAAAACATCTAATGATAGAATTGGATTGAAAATTGAAATACAAAAATACAATTGAATTGAACTTATTACTTTTCCTCTTCTTCATCCCTGATACACCGGACACTGTATCCTGCCGTGTTGTCTCCATCGTGTCGGTTGATATCATCCTCGTAATTCAGGAGTCGCGCCCAGGATGAGTAATCATCCACAATCACCGTTGACGTCCACCACCTTCCCGAATAATGGCCAAAATTACCGTTGG
>CAJVWU010000081.1 GCA_913009755.1 uncultured Bacteroidia bacterium | reverse complement strand
AAATAAAACAACTGATCCGCAAGCAAATGTTGCCTAAACGGCCCGGCGGGCGAAGTTATACAAGGATAACGAAAAATGGGAAATACCGAAAATACAAATGATTAAAATACCTATATTAGTGCCATTAGGTACGGGCGGGGGCGGTAGTTTAGGGGGTAGTGCACCGGTAGGCAGCGGTCTGGTAATACTTTTCATACTTGGATTAGCTTATGGCGGAAAAAATTTTTATACAATTAGTAAAAGAGATGGCGAAATCCAGAAAGTTTAAATGGTTGCTTTGTAACGGGGTCATTTTTCGTCTATTTTATCATTCAGGTTATTGAGGGTTGCTTTCGGTTAGTTTTCCCTTAAAAGCCAGATGCTGCTGTACGAATCTCAGGTCACTGTAAGAATATGCTTCCCCCAACCGGTTTTTTACCTCGCCCAATGTCAATTTGCTGTTTTCTTTAAAAAAGCCCATTATTTTCTCCAGCTTCTCTCCGTCCACAAAATCGGTAACCGGCAATTCCCCGGTTCCCACAAAAGTAGCAAGGTGGCCTTGGATGGTGTTGACAGTCAAATCCCGTTCTTCAGCGACTTTCTTCAGGTCTTTATGCTTCAGCCAAAGTTCCAGGCTGAGCTGCCGGGTGTTTATTTTCGACATTTTCTCAACTTCCACAGGCATGGGCACAGCAATGATCTTTACCCCATGTTCTTCACGGTATACATTGATCAGTTCCAGCAATTCTTCCCCAAAATCCTGGATTTTCTTTTTGCCGAACCCATGAACCCTTTTCAGTTCATCAGGATTTTCAGGCACCTCGTTGCCCAAAGCCCGCATAGTTTTCAAAGACAGGATCATATAATGAGGCAATCCAAGTTCTGTGGCTTTTGCATTGCGCCATTCTTTCAGCAAATTGTATAATCCGGGATTGTTGTTTTCTTTGCTGACCGGTAGTTTTCTTTTTCTTCCGGCAGGTTTTTCCGGTACACTTTCCAATGTTGCCCTTGCCCTGGCTTTCAGGTAATCTTTCAGGACAAATCCTTCACGGCAGGCATCTAAGCACGCCAGCTTAAATTGGGCTGTTTCATTAAGCCGGTCCTCTGCCTTGTTCAGTTTTTTCCTGACCTCTGTGTTATCGGTCTCAAATGAAAAATCACTTAGCTTGTCCAAAACAAGGCTACGGATTTTTTCGGTAAAATACGCAACTGCTTTTTTGACCCGTTCCTGCAGTTCGTCATTTTGTTCGGCGTTATTGTTTTTACCGAGAAGATTTCTGATCTGATTTTTAAATTTTGTGGAAACTTCCTCAATTTCATTTTTCACCTGTTTTTTCAAGGTTTTAACCGGAAGGTCAGCATCTGGCTGAAGACTTTTCCGGTTGTCATACAGAAGATAATCCAGCCCGCTAACTGCTTGTTGTAAAGGGGTAAAGTCAAACAGGTTTTCCAATACCTGAAGTTGATAATTGGCTTTTGAAACTTCAAGTGCCCGGCTGTCCGGCTGGTTTTTGCTCACCAGTTCGTTGAACCCTTCAATGGATTTGTCCTGTTTCAGGCTGTAGGGTGAAAACGGGGTGCTCAACACCAGTCCCTCCAGCGAACGGCAGCGGCTCAGTGCCACATAAACCTGTCCGTGGGCGAATGCCGCTTCCGAATCAATGATGGCTTTGTCGAAGGTGAGCCCCTGGCTTTTATGAATGGTGATGGCCCAGGCCAGCTTTAGCGGTATCTGTGTAAAAGCACCTTCAACAGTCTCCCCGATCTCTTTGGTCTGCTCGTCAATTTCATACTTTACATTCTCCCACACCAGCGGTGCAACATGGATGGATTCGTCATCTCCCGGACACTGAACAACAACTGTTTCCATACTCAATTTGGTTACAGTTCCGATTTTTCCGTTAAAAAACCGTTTCTCGGCATCGGGGTCGTTTTTCACGAACATCACCTGGGCACCCACCTTCAATTCCAGCTCAGGTTCCGTGGGAAACATATACTCGGGAAAATGGCCTTCAACCGTAGCATAAAAACGCTGTTTCTTTTCTTTCAATGCGTTCAGTTTTTTTTCATTGATTGCTTTGGCTTTGGCATTGTGGGTGGTGAGGATGATGTAATTTTCATCGTCAGGATCAAAATTCGGTTTGTGTCTTTTGTTTAGCAGGTCAATGGCTTCACGGTCCATTTGTTTGTCCCTGATCTTGTTGAGTATCTCAATAAAATGCCGGTCGCGCTGGCGGTAAACATGCTGTAGTGTGATGGTAATATAATTTGATTTTTGCAGGGCAAGGCTGCTGAAGAAAAAGGGTGTTTTGTAATGCCTGCTCAAAAGGGCCCACTCGTCATCTTTCACCACCGGCGGCAACTGTTGCATGTCGCCGATCATCAGCATTTGCACCCCGCCAAAGGGCCGGTCATTTCGTCTGAACCGACGCAATCGTTCGTCAATGCTGTCCAATAAATCTGCCCGTACCATGCTGATTTCATCAATCACAAGCAGATCAAGACTTTTTATAATATTCCGTTTTTGTGAACTGAACCGGAAACTCTTCATGTCTTCTTTTTCCGAATAGCCCGGAACCCTGGGGCCAAAGGGAAGCTGAAAAAACGAATGGATCGTCACTCCTCCGGCATTGATGGCTGCCACACCCGTTGGCGCCACCACGATCATGCGCTTGGGTGAAAGCTCTTTCAGATCGTGTAAAAACGTGGTTTTCCCGGTGCCTGCCCTTCCGGTCAGAAAAATGTTGTTGCCCGTATATTGCACAAAATCGAAGGCAAGTTGCAGGGGCTGATTATGAATGGTTTTTTGTTCCACGGATTTCTTCGCTACGGTTCTCAAAAGTACGAAAATCGGTAATTATCCGTAAATCCGTGAAAAAAATTTGGCCGTGTGTTTAATTGTTCTCTATGATGATCTTGGCAAAAAGATCAAGGGGACGAGGAAGTTCAGTAATAACGAAGCTGGGTTTAAATCACTGCTGGAATGGGTAGAGAAAAAACGAGATACTGGTGTTCCGGTAGATTTTACATTGGAACCGACAGGAGTTTATCACGAAAACCTATCTTATTTTCTAAAATGATTTTCTTTAATTTGAAATTTTATTTCGTATTGGGTTATTCTGCTTCTGGTTTTTTGTTATTTCCCTGAAAGCGGGCCGGGATGTGGAACTATAAGTATGATGACTTATTGAAGAAAACTAAAAAAAGAAAAACTTTGGCATAAGCAAATATAAAAAAAAGCCCCGCAAACTGCGGGGCTTCTGCTCCTCCTCTAGGACTTGAACCTAGGACACCCTGATTAACAGTCAGGTGCTCTAACCAACTGAGCTAAGGAGGAATTTACTTTCCTGAAAAAGTGGCGCAAAATTAACCAATTTTTTATTCTGGCAAATAATTATTGAATTTTTTCTTTCAGCATTCCCATATCCCTGAACAACGGATCAGCCGACTGGAGAACTTTCTGTTTCAGCATGGGATCCGGTTTGGGGTGGTTGTTCAGGAACAACGTAACATAATTGGCAACCTGAATGAAATTGTGCCCGATTAACGTTGCATCCAGCCAGCCTTGCAGGAAAAAGAAGTCCCCGTTTACCATTATTTCTTATTATTTGTTGCTTATTTATCAATTCCGGCCAAAAAGCAGCAAGGATTCAGAATTAAACCCCTGAACGAATCCGTTAGCTGTTTTATATTATAACTTTGCGGTTTTTAACAACAACACATGGCAAAGCTATCCAAAAAAGAAAAGTGGTACAAAAAGCTGAGGAATGAGTACCGCCTGGTCATATTTAACAACCAGACTTTTGAAGAACGCTTTTCATTTCGTCTGACGCGCCTGAACGTGATTATAACACTGTTTAGTCTGGGAATTATATTTATCACCCTTACTTTTTTCTTCATCGCGTACACACCCATCAAAGAATACATCCCGGGATATCCCAATGTCAACCAACGTATTGAATTGTATAACCTTTCCATCAAGGCAGATTCGTTGCTTTATACCCTGAAACAAAGGGATAAATATATTGAGAACATTAAAATGATCATTTCAGGAAAGGATATGGGAAATGATGTAACGGAACCGGTTGTTTCCTCTCGGAATTACGACACCATTCAAATCAGGAAATCACCCGAAGACAGCATGCTCCGTGCCGAATTTGAAAATCAGAACATGTACAGCCTTTATTTTAATGATACCGGACAACCGCCGGAGACTTCGGTTTCATCCATCAGGAACTTTAACTTTTTTCCTCCGGTTAACGGCATTATTTCAGCACCTTTTGATGCTTCACTTGAGCATTTCGGTACGGATGTGGTGACGCCACCCAACGAAGCCGTAAAAGCCACCCTCGACGGAACCGTTATCTATTCGGGCTGGACGCTTGAAACAGGTAATGTTATTGTCATACAACACCGGTTCGACCTTATATCTGTTTACAAACACAATTCAATACTTCTGAAAAAAGAAGGTGAGTATGTAAAAGCCGGTGAGCCCATAGCCATCACCGGCCAGTCGGGCGAACTGACTACGGGGCCGCACCTGCATTTTGAATTGTGGTACAACGGCACAGCAGTCAATCCGGAAGAATACATCATTTTTAATTAAACGCCTTCTCTTGAAAAAACGCATCGGCATATTTGGTTCAACGGGATCGGTTGGCAGGCAGGCCCTGGAAGTGATCAAAGAACAAGATGATTACTTCGAAGTGGAGGTGCTGACGGCTTACCGCAATGCCACCCTGCTCATCCGTCAAGCCCTTGAATTCAAACCCAACGTGGTGGTTATTGCAGACGATAACCTTTATAAACAGGTTTTTAAAGCCCTCGACCCGTACGATATTAAAGTGTATTCCGGTGACAAAGCCCTGAGCCAGGTTATGGAGATGGAAACGATTGACCTGGTCCTGATGGCGATAGTCGGCTTTTCGGCCCTTGTCCCCACACTTGCTGCCATCCGGAACAAAAAGCAGGTTGCCCTTGCCAATAAAGAATGCCTGGTAGTAGCCGGAGAACTGATACGACAGCAAACACTGGAAAACCGCGTACAGATCATTCCGGTTGATTCGGAACATAACGCCGTGTTTCAATGCCTGATGGGTGAAGGAAACAACCCCGTGGAAAAGATTGTCCTCACTGCATCGGGCGGACCTTTTAAAGGATTTGACAGAAAAAAACTGGAAAAAGTAACCCCGCGTGAAGCCCTGAAACATCCGGTTTGGAATATGGGTCAAAAGGTAACCATTGACTCGGCCACCCTGATGAACAAAGGCCTGGAAGCCATTGAGGCACACTGGTTGTTTGACGTGAGTTCCCTTGAACTTCAAATACTTATACATCCCGAATCCATTATCCATTCCCTGGTTTATTTTGCCGATGGTTCCGTAAAAGCACAAATGAGCCGGCCTGACATGAAAATCCCCATCCAGTTTGCCTTGAGTTATCCCGGACGCCTGACCAGCCGGATAAAAAGGCTCGACCTGAACCAACAGGGCATATTGCATTTTGAAGCGCCTGATGTCGAAAATTTTCGTAATCTTGCACTCGCTTTTGAAGCGCTGGAAAAAGGCGGAAACCTATCCTGTATCCTGAACGCTGCCAACGAAATAGCCGTTCAGGGTTTTTTAAGGGAACGTATCGGGTTTTTGCAAATTCCCGAACTTATTGAAAGATGTATGCAATCTGTTGGTTTTATCAACGAGCCGTCTTTGGAGGATTACATCGAAACCGATAAGTTTACCCGCATCAAAGCCAATGAATTTATCAATAACAGTTGATTAAAAAACAGGAATGGATATATTAATAAAAGTATTACAGCTCATCCTGAGCCTTTCAATACTGGTCATTGTTCATGAATCCGGGCATTTTACAGCCGCCAAGATATTCAAAACCAAGGTTGAAAAATTTTACCTGTTTTTCAACCCGTGGTTTTCCATTTTTAAATTCAATTACAAAGGTACCGAATACGGACTGGGTTGGCTGCCACTCGGCGGATATGTAAAAATTGCTGGGATGATTGACGAGTCCATGGACAAAGAAGCCCTAAAGAAACCGCCGCAGCCGTGGGAATTCAGGTCGAAACCGGCCTGGCAACGGCTGATCATTATGCTGGGTGGTGTAATTATGAACGTGGTGCTGGCCATCGTTATTTATATCGTCATGCTGAGTTATTACGGGGAAGAATATCTACCCACCTCGGAAGCCAACAAATACGGTATCAGTGTTGACAGCCTGGCAAAGAACATGGGCTTCAGGAACGGGGACAAGATCATTGCCATTGACAACAATTATGTTGACAATTTTCAGAAAATAACGGTTGACATTATCCTCGACGAAGCCAAAATGGCCACCGTTATCAGGAATGGGGATACAACAAAGATTGTTTTTCCGGAAGGCAGCCTGAGCAAACTGATCAAACACAAATCCCCGATAATTTCAGTGCGCTTTCCGTTTATTGTTGACCGGTTCAGTCCCGGTTCCGTGGCTAAAAAAGCCGGTGTGCTGCCCGGGGATACCATTTTGGGCATTGACGGGATGAACCTGAAATATTTTAGTGAATTCAGGGAAGAAATCCAAAAATACAAAAACCAGCAGGTTACCATTGACCTGAAACGTGGAAACGACACACTACAATACAAAATGACCCTGGATAAAAAAGGGCTTATCGGGGTTTATCCCAAAGCCGATTTGTCTGCTTTTTTCAAGTTGAAAGAAAAAAGATATACAGTGGCCCAGGCCATCCCGGCAGGGTTCACCCGTACCTGGGTCGGTATCGGGAACTACCTCAAACAATTGAAACTATTGTTCTCCCCCGAAGTAAAGGCTTATGAAAGCATCGGCGGATTTGGTACAATTGCCAGTATTTTCCCGGCACAATGGCATTGGGAAAGTTTCTGGCGGCTGACCGCTTTCCTTTCCATTATGTTGGCCATACTGAACATTCTGCCTATCCCGGCACTGGACGGCGGGCACGTTATGTTCCTGATTTATGAAATTGTGGCCCGGCGTAAACCTTCTGACAAGTTCCTTGAATATGCTCAGATCGTGGGAATGATCATCTTGTTTAGTTTACTTATCCTGGCCAACGGAAACGATATTATCAGGTATTTTAGCAAGTAAACTGCCACGGATTGGTTATGATTTAATCTGCGTTCTTCTGCGCTGATCTGTGTCAATAATTAGACGCTGATGCCCGCGGATTGGTTATGATTTGATCTGCGTTCTTCTGCGCTGATCTGTGTCAATAATTAGACGCTGATGCCCGCGGATTGGTTATAATTTAATCTGCGTTCTTCTGCGCTGATCTGTGTCAATAATTAGACGCTGATGCCCGCGGATTGGTTATGATTTAATCTGCGTTCTTCTGCGCTGATCTGCGTCAATAATTAGACGCTGATGCCCGCGGATTGGTTATGATTTAATCTGCGTTCTTCTGCGCTGATCTGCGTCAATAATTAGACACTGATGCCCGCGGATTGGTTATGATTTGATCTGCGTTCTTCTGCGCTGATCTGTGTCAATAATTAGACACTGATGCCCGCGGATTGGTTATGATTTTGTTTTGTATGGGTTTTACACCATATCTTTAAAAAGCATAATTTTGAACTTCAATTAAATAATAGCCATGAGATATATTTTGTTAGCTATCCCCTTTTTATTCATATCATCATTAAAAGCACAATCTTCTGATCCCGGCATTGGCGACACCATCCATGCCATTCACTATTCCCTTCATCTGACGGATGTAAACACAAGCGATAAAACAATTGCCGGTTTTACCGAAGTTGAACTGACCCCTCGGGTAAACGATCTGGGTTACATACCCCTTGAATTGAAATCACTGACCGTTGATTCTGTTTATGTTGGCCAGTCATTGACAACATTTACCCATCAGGATGAAGTTATTCGTATTGATCTGGTTACACCGGTCAATACAGGGGACACTTTATCGGTGACCGTTTATTATCACGGTCAGCCCTTTCATGAAAGCTGGGGCGGGTTTCATTTCAGCGGCGATTACGCCTTTAACCTCGGTGTTGGCTTCGTTTCCATACCGCATAACCTGGGAAAAGCCTGGTTTCCATGTGTTGACGATTTTACCGATCGCGCTACCTATGATTTATATGTGACTGTTGATTCTGCCAAAAAAGTAACAGGTGACGGATTATTGCAAGAAGTAACCGACAATGGCAACGGGACCAAAACATGGCACTGGTACGAAAGCCATTCCATCCCCACCTACCTCGCTTCGGTGGCAGTGGGGGATTATACATTGTATGAAGATGAGTTTGACGGCATGGAAGACACTGTCCCCATTAACATTTACACAAAACCTGCCGATACGGGAAAAGTTGAAGGTTCATTTGTTACTTTAAAATCCATCCTTCAGTTTTTTGAGGAAAAATTCGGCCCTTATCCTTTTGAAAAAGTGGGTTACACCGGAACGGCAATCGGTGCAATGGAACACGCTTCCAACATATTTTATCCTCATTTTGCCATTAATGGAAACACCACTTATGAATCGCTTTATACGCATGAATTATCGCATATGTGGTTTGGAGACAAGGTTACCTGTTCTTCTGCCGAAGATATGTGGCTCAACGAAGGATGGGCCTCATTTTGTGAAGTGTATTACCTGGAAGGTATTTACAGCCATCAGAATTTTTTAAAGGCCATGCGGCATAAACACCGTGAGATGTTACGAAAAACCCACATTGTTGACGGGGGTTATTTTGCACTGAATGCTTTGCCGCAAAACATTACTTACGGAAGCCACGCTTACGAAAAGGGGGCAACGGTAACAAATACCCTGCGGGGTTATCTTGGCGATTCCCTGTTTTTTAGTGCCATAAAAGCCTACCTCAATCATTTTGCTTTCCAGTCGGTTTCGTCAGAAGACATGCGTGACTTCTTATCGGATACTACCGGAATTGACATGAACGGATTTTTCGATGCCTGGGTTTTTACTCCCGGAACACCTCATTTTTCAATTGATTCAACGTTGGCAACACCGGAAGGTGATGGCTACAAGGTGGATATCTGGCTGAAACAAAAATATAAAGGTGCTGATTTTCTGGCCGATGATAATGTGCTGGATGTTACTTTTGCTGATGACCATTTCAACCTGATAACGGATACCGTTCATTTCTCGGGCAAAACGGGACATTCGGTAAAACAGATCAGTTTTTCACCCAAAGCTGTTTTTCTTGACCTGTTTGAAAGAATCAATGATGCAACGACTGACAACTTTCACTTCTTTGTTCAACCCGGGGAATATGACTTTGCTGACACTTATTTTAAACTAATCATCCAACAGCTTTCCGATTCGGCTATGATCAGGGTTACCCATCACTGGGTTGCACCCGACAGTTTAAAAACGCCGGTTGAAGGATTGAGGCTTTCACCTTACCGTTATTGGAAAATTGAAGGTGTAATTCCCGAAAGTATGGATGCAACCGGACGGTTTTATTATGATAATATGGGGTATCTTGATGACGGGTTGATATTGTCTGACAATGATTCGGTGATCATCTTATACCGGGAAAATACACGGAACGACTGGGAGGAAATTCCACAGACCAGACTGGGGACCTGGGACATCGGGTATATTTTTGTTGACCATTTGCAAGCCGGCGAGTATTCACTCGCTGTCTGGGATAAACATGTTGTCGGCATTCCGGAAGCATCGCTGCAGGAACCTGTAAAGATATTCCCCAATCCGGCAAATAACCTGGTAAATTTTGAATTTGCAGAAAAAGGCAGATACAACATCATCATGAATGATACCCAAGGTGTTGTGCTTGCGCAATTCACAATAAACGGGAAATCAAAATCCTGGAAGGTGCACAACAGGGATGCGTTTAAAGGCATTGTTTTTGTGAGTATTTATAAAGACGGCAAGCTGTTAACCGTTAAAAAACTGTTATTTATAAAGCCTTAACAATTTTTTCTTTTTTGCTGTTGTTCTTTGAGCGAATTCAATAAATTTGCGCCCCACATGAAGATACGGGCAAAAAATTACATCGTTGCAGGATTCTTTTTTTTCATTGTTTCATTAGCTGTTTTTCCGGTTAGTTGTTCAAATCCTTCTGACAGTTCAAAAGCTTTCAGTGCGATTCCCGAAATTGATAACGGGCTTTTTATTAACCGCGACAGCCTCATCATCACCAAAAAAGCCAAAGAACTTGATAAGCTGTTTACCCGTTTGCAAAAACGTACGGGCTTCAACGGAACCGTGCTGTATTCTGAGAAAGAAAGGATCATTTTGAAAAAAGCTTATGGTTATCGGGATGTGAGGCACCGGCGCGACAGTTTGCAGGTTGATGATGCTTTTCAACTGGCTTCCGTATCAAAAATGTTTTCGGCCATGGCCATTATGATACTCAAAAACGATGGTAAACTTAATTATGACGAAGACATCAGGGCCTACCTGCCCGATTTTCCTTATGAAGGGGTTACCTGCCGCCTGCTGATGAACCATCGTTCCGGATTGCCGCGCTATATGAGTCTTGCCCTTGACAAATGGCCAAATAAGAAAGTGCCCCTGGATAATGATGATATGATGGACTTGTTTGTTAAATATCATCCTGACAGGTATTTTAAACCCAACTCGGGATTTCATTATTGCAACACCAATTATGCCCTGCTTGCCAATATTGTTGAAGCTATATCAGGCCGGAATTTTGAAGATTTTATGAAAGAGCGCATTTTTGACCCGCTCGGGATGAATGACTCTTTTGTTTACAACATGCGGGGCGATACGATTGTTCCGTTGTACATTAAAAAAGGCGTTCCGGGTTTTTATCACCGAGGCTGGAGATGGCGTGAGATGGAAAACGATTACCTGAACGGTGTGATGGGAGACAAAAACATATATACTTCTGTGGAAGACTTTTACAAGTTCGATGAAGCCCTTGACCACTTTACCCTGGTTCCTGATTCCGTATTGCGTGAAGCATTTGAACCGGGCAGTAAAAAATACTGGAAACGGAAAAACAATTATGGTTTCGGCTGGCGGATAAAAGACGGAATGGACAGTACGGTTTTTCATTTCGGATGGTGGAAAGGTTTCCGGTCTTTTTATATCAGGGACATGAAACACCAGAAAACACTGATTGTGCTTACCAACAAAGACAAGGGGCCGGGTTCGGCAAATTTCTGGAACATCATCAAATCGGATACTTTAATGCTTGGTTATTGTGAACCGTTAAAACAAACATTATTGAAGTAGCAACCCGGCCTGTGAGCGGGTTGGCAATACCGAATAACGGAGTAAAATAAAATTTAATAATTTTATTTTATTTTGAAAAATTCGTATCTTTGTGTATATTAAATTAATGCGGTTTTGAGATTTAAAAAAGATTGAATAAGAAAGATTTAGCCCCACAACTTTAACAACGACAAAATAATGAAAACTGTAATTGTAGAACTTAGAAATAATAATGCATTAAGGCTTTTAAAAGATCTTGAACTCGCTAATATTATCCGGGTATTGGATAATGATATAAGGAAAGAAAAAACAAAACTTTCTGCAAGCCTCCGGGGGGCAATAAGTAAAGAACGGGCTAAAGAACTTAACGAACAACTTAACCAAATGCGCAACGAATGGGAAGACAGGAATATTTAATTGATACAAACGTTACCATTGAATATATTGGCGAAGCCTTACCGGAAAAAGCTCTTTCCATGCTTGAAAGCATTATTGACAGACGGTTTTATATTTCTGTTATTAATAAGATTGAACTACTTGGTTTTTCTGACATTACAGAAAATGAAGAACAAAAATTCAAGGAATTCATTAATGCTGCTGATGTTCTTGAATTAGACGAAGATATTGTAAACAGCACTATTGAAGTAAGAAAAAAATACAAGATAAAATTGCCAGATTCCATTATTGCGGCTACGGCTCTTGTAAAAAATCTTGCCATTATTACCCGCAATGTAAAGGACTTTGACAAAATTGCAGGGTTAGAAGTTCTGAACTCATACAATGTAGAAACCGGAGTCGGATAATTCAACGAAGACAAGCCGATAGAAATATTAGTTATTCAGTAGTTTGTATCCCATAAACCAATCTTTTTAATCCACCACCAGTTTAAACCCTACTCCATGTACGTTGATCAGTTCCACATCGGGGTCATCTTTCAGGTATTTTCTCAATTTGGTGATATAAACATCCATCGAGCGGGCATTAAAATAACTATCATCAAACCATATTTTATTCAAAGCCACCGAGCGGTCAAGAACCTCATTCACATTCTGGCATAAAAGCTTCAGCAGGTCAGCTTCTTTGGATGTCAGCTTTTGCTTTTTATTTCCAATCCCCAGCATCTGTTTGTGATAATCAAAAGTATATTTACCAAAATTAAAAATATGATTTTCGGGTGTTTTCGGTTTTCCCTGTTCAATGCGGCGGCGGATAGCCTTTATTCTGAGCAACAACTCTTCCATGCTGAAGGGTTTTGTCAGGTAATCATCGGCACCCAGTTCAAAGCCATGTATCTTATCTTCCTGCATTGATTTGGCCGTCAGGAACAAAAAAGGGATTTTCTTATCCATCTTCCTGATTTCACGGGCCAGGGTAAAACCGTCCATAACCGGCATCATGATGTCGAGGATGCAAAAATCGAAATTGTTCCGTTTAAAAGCTTCCAGAGCTTCTTTTCCATCAATGCACAAAACCGTGTTGAAACCTTTGGCCTCAAGATAAGCTTTGAGCACGCTCCCCAGGTTTTTATCATCTTCGGCTAATAAAATTTTTGTTTTTGTTGTCATTTTCTCAGTTTTTTAGTTGATGGGTAATTGAATGGTAAAGGTAGAACCTTTTCCCGGTTCCGAATCTACTGTTATGGTTCCATGATGCATTTCGGCAGTTGCCTTTACATAATTTAAGCCCAACCCGAACCCTTTAAAATCATGCACATTGCCGGTAGGCACCCGGTATAATTTTTCAAATATTTTTTTCTGGTTTGGTTTGCTGATACCAATGCCGTTATCCTGGACCCTGATAAGCAGTGAATCATTCCGGTTAACGGTATTGATAATGAGGTGCGGTTTATTCAGGTTATATTTCAGGGCATTGTCAATCAGGTTGGTCATTAAGTTGGTAAGATGTATCCTATCCCCCAACAATTCAGATTTCGTTGCTTTCAACTGAAGTTCAATACTGCCGCCTTTTTCTTTGGCTACAATTTGTTTGCTGTTTACCGCATTTTGGATGACCGTGTGCATATCCAGTTTTACTTTTTTCATTTTCAACTGGCCTTTGTCCATTACGGCCGATTGCAGTATCTGTTCTGCCATCGTACCCAGCCGTTTATTTTCTTCGTTAATCACATTGATATAACTATTATAAACCGGTTCCGATTTTTGGATATCCTTATCTTTTAATGCTTCGCAGGCAAGCGCAATGGTGGAAATCGGCGTTTTGAATTCGTGGGTCATGTTGTTGATAAAATCATTCTTCATCACCGACAAGCGTTTCTGCCTTTTGATGATATAAATGCTGAACGAAAACGAAAAAATGATGACCGTGAAAAGGAAAATAGAAATAACCAGAAGTCTCCAGAGCTGGCTGACAATAAATTTTTGCTCGTTGGGGAAATAGATAAGCAGTTTTTTTGGAAAAGAGTAAAATGAACCCAGTGTTGAGAGATTGTAAACATAACTTTCATTTAAAAGTTTTTCGGGGAATTTTCCTGTGCGCTGAAGGATCATTGAATGAGTTGCCGGATTATAAATGCCATATTCAAAACGGGTATTGATTTGCTTTAACCTTAACTCTTTTGTTATTAACGAATCAATCTTTGCCTTCCGGTTATAATAAAAATTCCCTTCTTCCTCAACAGCCCAGTTTAAAGTGAGTTGGTTTATTGCATTGTTAACCCGTCCGGAATTTTTTATCCAATCATTAAAATCAGCCGGTGAAGAAAAATTCACACTATCGCCATATAAAATTTGATTCAATGAATCAAAAGTGCTGAGAAAGGATTGTTCCTGCCGGTAAAGTTTCTTTTGATGCCTAACCTGATCCTGAAGGCGCATTTTTTCCAGGCCGTACACCACTTTCGTCATCGCCTGGTTTACATCCCGGTAAAACAAGGCCTGCTTCACCTTAACGGCATCCTTTATCCAATACACCTGGATAATCATCAGGCCGATGGTTGCGAGGGTGACAAGTACAATAATAAAACCGGTTGCCCACTTTTTCATAAAAACAAAAATACTTTATCAAGATGTTGATTTACAGGTTTTAACTTTTATTAACACTTGTTAATCTTGCTTAACATTTTATGGGGGCCAGATGGTGTATTTTTGCTTCAGGAAATTAAATAATAATTTCTTACTCCGTTAGCATAACTGCAATTTCGGAGTATAAATTCTGCTTAATTTCATAATTGTTGGTTTTTGGTAACAGCGGCTCTCCCCGAGCCGCTTTTTTTGTTTACAAATTAAACCCTAACTTTTCAAAAAATACGTAATATTTTTCTAAAAAAGCTGCGCCAATACTTGGATGTATATGAATTTTTGTGTTAATTTGCAATTACGTATATACGTAATTGTTTAATTTAACGACTAAAATCATGGAAAAACATCCGGAGTGGGCAACAAAGCACAAAAGGAAAGGTACAGAACTTAGATTCTTACACGGCAAATATTATCTTTATGAGGTTACGAGTAAATGGGACCGGGAAAAGAAAAGATCCAAAAAGATTACCGGAAAGCTTCTTGGAAAAATTACAAAAGAAGATGGATTTATTGAATCGGACAAGGCAAAATTGCGCAAACAAATTTTAGCTGTATCAAAGCTTACAATTAAAGAGTACGGTGTTACGTCTTTTATAAATAGTCATTTAGGGCAGTATAAGGTTTTATTGGAAAAACATTTCCCGGAACATTGGAAACAAATCCTGGTTTTGGCTTATGGTCGTATGGTGTATCATAGCCCCATGAAAAACATGGAATTTCATTATTATCACAGTTTTATGTCGGTTCAATACAGGGGGCTTAAAATATCGCCCAGGCAACTTACCGTATTTTTAAGAGAATTTGGCGTTCAGCGCGAACAGATAATTTCCTTTTTCAAAGAATTCAGCAAAGGGCAAAACAACATCCTATTTGATGGAACAGATTTGTTCAGCAATTCAAAAAAGATGGAAATAACAAAATATTCAAAAACCAAGAAAGGGACTTTTGATTCAGTGGCCAATTTAATGTTTGCCTTCTCTGTTGAATTAAAACTGCCATTATATTACAGGTTTTTACCCGGCAACATCAAAGATGTCAAAGCATTTAAATTATGCCTTGAAGAATTAAAAATAAAGGATGTCGTTGTCATTACCGACAAAGGGTTTTCTTCAAAGAAAAACATTGAAGAGTTGCTCAAGGAACAATTAAAATTTATCAGCCCCCTCAAAAGAAACAGCACTTTAATAGATTACCAAAAGATAGAACAAGGCAATAAAAAGAATTTTGACGGGTTCTTTAAATTCCAGGGACGTATCATTTGGCATTATTCTTACGTCAGAGAAAATTTAGCAGTAAATGTATATTTGGATGAAGAACTTAAACTGGAAGAAAGCAAAGATTATTTGAACAGAATTGAAACCATGCCTGAGAAGTATGATTTAGATGGTTTCTATCAAAAGCAACACAGCTTTGGTACAATTGCCATGTTACATAATAGTGATAAAGACCCGGGGAGGGTTTATGTCAACTATAAAAGCAGAAATCATATTGAGGAAATGATAAATGTTCTTAAAAACATAATGGAAGCAGATAGTAGTTATATGCAAAACGAACAGGCTCTTGAAACCTGGATGTTTATCAACTACATTACTTTACATTGGTATTACAAGATTTATCAACTGCTTGCCAAATATGAGCTGACTAAAAAGTACTCCCCTATGGACTTTATCCTTTTCTTAAAAGAAATCCGTAAAGTAAGAATGAATGATAAGTGGTACTTGGCAGAAATTACGGCTAAAACCGAAAATCTCCTTGCCAAGCTGAATATACCTATTCCGTAAAAAATGAAAAGTTAGGGGTTAACCTGAGCGCATTGCAAATGCATGAATAAAGCCGTCCTCGTTGCAAACGAGGACGAGGTTGGTTAGAATAGAATAAAAAACTCCTGCAAATAAATAGATTTCATTTCTTGATTTTAATTCAAACTCTATCTCCACTATAGAATAATATTTAAGTAAAATATAAGCAAGTGATAAGTTTAAGAATTGCCATATAGTTAAAAAAATCATTGCATTTGTTGCAGGCATATCATTTGTTTTTATTGAAGTTGTTTAAAGTTAACTACCACATAATCAATCAACATTTAAATGTTGAAAAGAAAGAATGATACAAGAATATCGAAAATCAATACTTTGTACCATTCTTCCAAAAAAAAA
This sequence comes from uncultured Bacteroidia bacterium, assembly GCA_913009755.1. Lineage (GTDB taxonomy): Bacteria > Bacteroidota > Bacteroidia > Bacteroidales > F082 > JAADID01. Next base: position 12 of record CAJVWU010000081.1, on the reverse strand, counting down.
TGTGGTTAGACA
>CAJVWU010000080.1 GCA_913009755.1 uncultured Bacteroidia bacterium | reverse complement strand
TATTCTCTTTTCGGTATGGTGATTGTCTCTTCGATAGTTCAAAGAAACTTTCTTTTTTGCCCCCTTTTTATCCAGTTTGCAAAATTCATTCACAATTTATTGTTAATTTCGCTGCTGAGTAGTAACGAATAATTTAATTCGTTAGAAAATAACCTGGGTACAAAACTTATAAAAACTTTTGCAAAATAGGTGCGTTTTTCTTTTACATGTATTTTCTTTTGAGTAGTGTAAAACGACAGTGTAAAACCCGGCATGGGACATGTGCGGTGAAACGTGTGCCATACATCGCTATTTTTAACCTTGCTATGGAAATATACATGATGATGGAAAGCTTTATCCAAAAGTTTCACTGCTGTTGGTGTAATGAAAGCCAACAACAGCGAAATTGCGAGGATATGTCTTAGCTTTTTGGACATGCTTGTGAAACGGATCTGTATCTATTTTTTTTCAGGAATATTTTTCAAAACGTCCAGTGTCAAATCCCAGAACTTTAATACACTTTCTATTTCAATGCCTTCAACGGGTGAATGTGCCCCTTTGATGGTTGGGCCGAAAGAAACCATGTCCATTCCCGGATATTTGTCACCGATCAGTCCGCATTCCAAACCGGCGTGGATGGCCAGTACTTCCGGTTGTGTGTTGAACAACTTTTTATAGGATTGCGCTGTAATTTCAACGATTTTTGAACCGGGATTGGGTGTCCAGCCGGGATAACCGTCGCTTTGCTCAATTTTTGCCCCGACAAGATGAAAGACGCTGGCCACCATGTTCACAACATCTGTTTTTTCCGATTCAACCGAGCTTCGCTGGCTGGTGGTGATCAGGATTTCCTTTTCTTCAAACTTAACCGATGCCAGGTTGGTGGAGGTTTCCACAAAATTCTCAATATCCTGCGACATGGCGATCACACCATGAGGGCAGGCATACAAGGCGTTCAGCAATTTAAACACCGATTCATCAGCGACACAATGATCAGGCATGTCTGTTTTGCTCCAGTCAAACCGGAGTTCAGGTTCGGTAATATGATATTCCGAACGGAAGATTTCCTGGTAATTTTGAACAAATTCATTAAGATCAGGCTCTTTGTCTTCCGGTACAAGAACAATCGCAAAAGCTTCCCTTGCAATTGCATTTCTAAGGTTCCCACCATCAAAGCTGCTTAGTTTTAATCCCAGTTCATCTTTTGTTTCCCAGAGAAACCGGTTGAGAAGTTTATTGGCATTGCCACGTCCTTTGTTGATGTCGTCGCCGGAGTGGCCGCCTTTTAGCCCCGAAACCATGATCCTGAAGGCAGCATATCCTTCAGGGATTTTCTCTTTTTCATAAGGCAGCCAGGCCAAAGTATCTTGTCCTCCGGCACATCCGATGTACAATTGACCTTCGTCTTCCGAATCAAGGTTTAATAAAATCTCGCTTTTCAAAAATCCCGGTTTTAACCCAAAAGCACCTGTCAGGCCGGTTTCTTCATCCACGGTAAACAGACATTCAACCGGGCCGTGCTCAATATCTTTTGATGCCAGGACGGCAAGTTGTGCGGCGATCCCGATGCCGTCGTCAGCGCCCAGTGTGGTGCCGTTGGCATAAACCCACCCGTCTTTAATGACCGTTTCGATGGGGTCGTTTTCAAAATCATGGGTTTTATCACTGTTTTTTTCACAGACCATATCCACATGGCTTTGCAGTACCACCGGTTTGCGGTTTTCCATCCCCGGGGTTGCCGGCTTGCGGATGAGGACGTTCCCCACTTCGTCCTGCAGGGTTTCCAGGTTGTGTTTTTTGCCAAAGTCGAGAAGGAAAGCAATGATCTTGTCCTCCTTTTTAGACGGGCGCGGAATGTTAAGGACTTCTTTGAACCATGCCCATACCGGGGCAGGTTGCAGGTTTAATATTTTTTCGTTCATGCTTTTTAATTTTTAGACAGGCAAAAGTAAGGATTTGTTTACTGGATAGTGATTGGGGATTATATCTATTAAGAAAAGTTAACTTATTTCTCCATTATTGGTGACTCCACCTTTAATTTTTGGCACAATAAACTCAGAACGACCATTTCAAATCCAGGAAATACATCTGTCCAATGTCGCCGAATTCGGTGAGTGTGTTACCCCAGAACAATTGTCCGACAATCATGAGCGAAATGTTATCGGTCAGGCTAAAATTTACCGAAGGGCCGACAAAAACCGACTTATCGTCAGGGTTGTAGATTGAAGCCAGGTCAATGTTGATCAGCGGTGTTGCCGGATAGGAAATCTGTCCGAAAACATCAAACCGGGAACGTGTCAGGTTTTTGGCATTGAGGTTGCCCGAAAACATAGTGCCGAACGAGCCCAAAAAGTTGCCTGCCCCTGCATAGGCAGGGCCGGTTGCGCCAGCACTGTTGTAAATGCCTGAGAAGTTTATGAAGATACTGTTTTTAAAGGTATAATTCACGGCAACCGAAGCCACCCAAACACCGGTAGTGTCGGCAAAGTTCTGTTGATCCCTGAACCATGAAGCTTCCCCCGTAAACCCAGCGCCGGCAATGGAACCTGCCCAGCCCAGCCCGGCCGTAACATCATCCTCCATTACACCGGCAAAAAGCTGGAAATCGTAATTCCATTTGTTGAACTTAAACATAGCGGCAGTAGTGAGTTTAAGCTTTTTAACGATCTGGCCGGAATCGTTTAAAGTTTGAATATTACCGAGTTTCCCGGCCAATTGCACCGATGAAAAATCACCGGTATAAAATTCCATCTTCACGGCATCGCTTCCCGGGCGTTCCACATAGTTGAATTCGAAATAGTTGTAAACATTGAAAATGTCATTGGGGTTCCAGATCAGGTTTACCCCCCAGTTGATGCGCTGGCGGCCTACTGTCAGTTCAAATTTTTTGAGTGTCCATTTGAAATTGGCACGGTCAAAGTTGGTATAAAAGTAATAAGAGGTGCCGTCGGCAATCATAAAGGTCAGATCGAGATAACCAGGATCATAGGTAGCCATTTCATTATAATTCAGCCCGGCCATGTCAAACAGGTTGTTGTATGTCGCATTCATCGGGCCGTAAATAAAATTGTTGCGCATACCCACATAAAACCCGAAATTTTTAGCCGGTTCATACCAAAAATTAAACCGGTTATAGACTCCGGATTGATTTTGCCAGTTGTCAATACCCAGGGTTTTGTAAATCTGCCCCCGGGGTACCCAGGTGTTGTTGAGGTATTCAAGAAAGCCGGAGAAGCGGAATTTTTTGGGTTGCTGGGCGAGCGAGGGAGTGGCGTTAAAGAAAAGCATCAAAATCAATACGAAAAAGAGTTTGTAATTAAGGAGACGGTTGTCATTTCGAACCCGCATTAGCGGGTGAGAAATCTCCTGAATACATTCCTCTTGTATGGGGGATTTCTCAGTCGTTCCTCCTTCGAAATGACAGGTTTTTTTGATATTCCCATTGCTCTTCCTGATTTGTAATCCGGAAGCTGACAGCTCTTCCTGATTTGTGATCCTGAAACATTTAAGATAATATATTAACGCTTCTTTAACGCCCATTTTTTTTAATTTGCTACCGCTCTTCCGGATTTGCAAATCCGGAGGAGCGGTAAGATGCACGCAAGTTACCGGTCAAATTTTTCGTCATTCAAAATTTTCCCGTCTTCAATGGTGATGATCCTTCGGGCTTTGTCCATCACCCGCTGGTCGTGGGTGGCAAAGATGAAAGTGGTATTGTATTTTTTGTTCATTTCAGCCATCAGTTCAAGAAGCCCGGTAGTGGCTACCGAATCGAGGTTAGCCGTAGGCTCATCCGCCAGGATGAATTTGGGTTTTGAAGCCAGGGCACGGGCGACGGCTACCCTTTGCTGCTGTCCGCCCGAAAGTTTGCCGGGCCTGCTTTTTATCCGGTCACCAATACCAACAGCTTCGAGCAGTTCTTTTGTTCGCTGTTCCCTTTCCTTTTTCGGTTTGCCCTGCAAGTGCATAATGAATTCCACATTTTCACCGGCAGTAAGCACGGGGATCAGGTTATAAGCCTGAAAGACAAATCCTATGTTGTTCATCCTGAAATCAATGATCTGGCGGGAAGTCAGGTTCCAGATGTTGGAGCCGTCAATGATCACTTCCCCTTCCGTCGGGCGGTCGAGCCCTCCAATCATATTCAGGAAAGTGGTTTTGCCCGAACCCGATGGTCCGACAACGGCAGTAAACTCCCCCTGCTCAAAGTGTGTTGTAATGCCATTCACGGCTTTTACTTTCACTTCGCCACTGTTGTAGATCTTAACAAGATTCTTTATTTCGATTACGTTCATGGTTTTATATTTTGATTAAAATTCGTTTTATAGTAATCCATAATTTTTTTTCCAGTTCTTCATTTTCCGTTCCCCACTAACCCATCATCCAGTATTCCGGTATTCATTCAACATCATTCAATCCTCAGTGCATCGGCCGGATCGTTTTTCAAAGCTTTGTAAGCCGGATACAGTGCGGCAATTATTCCGGTAAGGATAACCAATAGTGTAACATTGATCAACATGCCCGGATCAACACTCGTGTAAACAAAAGCATCATAACCCAGTTGCTGGTAGCCCTGTGCCCACATGCTCAGGTTAACCGGATGGGTTTCCCCCAATTTGGAAGCAAGCCCCCCAATGATGACCCCCACAATTCCACCGGTTAGCGAAAGCATAATGGATTCGAGCACGATCATGGAAAAAACCCTGAATTTGTTCATGCCGATAGCCATCAGCATACCGATTTCTTTTGTCCGTTCCATAACCACCATCAGCATGGTGTTGATAATACCGAAGAGCAGGGCCAGCAGGATGATGATGATGAAAATATACATATACATATCCATGGCTTCGGTCAGATAATTCATTTCGGGGCTCAATTCCTTCCAGTCGAGCACTTCATATCCTTTAGCCAGTTTTTTCACCTGTTTCAGGACAACGGGCAGGTTTTTGTTGTCATCCAGGTTGATGGCGATTTCGTGTGCTGCTTTTGGAGGAAAATCAGAAAGTTTTTGAAGGTCGGAAAACCTGACAAACACATGCGATTCGTCAAATATATTGTTATCTGTTGAATAGATGCCTACCACACGAAATGCGCCCGATGTGATGTTGTTATCCATATCCTGCAAAGTGATCACTACTTTGGACTTTACTTTGACATTCAGTTTTTCGGCCAGTTTTTTTCCAATAACGATAGGATTCCGGCTGATACCTTCAAAATATTTCCCTTCGACCATCTTATCGTGAATGGTGGTTACTTTCATTTCCCTCCCGGTATCAATGCCTTCGATCATTACACCGGTGGCTGTTTCTGCAGATGCAATCATAGATTGAATGATCATCCTCCGGCTTACACCCGTTACATGGGGCACTTTTGCAATTTTATCCACAAGTGCAACCGCATCGGGAATATAGTTGTTAAAATCCGAAGTCTGCCTGAACCCTGCTTTGTGAACCTGGATGTAGGAAAGCTCGGTATTGATCACCTTGTGTATTCGCTGGTCAGCCATCCCTTTGAAGAAGGCTGATGAAAACACACCGGCAAAAATGCCGACCGCAATGGAGAAAATAATCACCGAACTCCGTACTTTATTTCTCCAGATGTTTCGCCATGATATTGAAAACAGCATAATATTTATTTTTAATAATTCGTCATTAAGTCAGGCTCTTAACGCCTTGATCACTTTAAATGAAAATGATTGATATACCGGATAAATGGCAATGACCGCTGTGATAATGAAAACGGTTAAAGCCTGCGTATAGAAAACAAATGGTGAAACGGAAAAATACATGTAAGGCTCAAAACCCATATTGGCATAAGTTTTTGCTGCATCACCAGACAGCATTATCGGGTTGTGATAGTAGTAAAACACAATAGGCAGGCTGCCGAGCAATCCGGCAACAGCACCCAGCAATCCGATAAACAGTGTTTCAAAAAACAGGATCACACTCAGCCGGGCGCGTTGCATCCCAATTGCTACCATAACGCCTAATTCACGTTTTCGTTCAGCCACCATCATCAGTACGGTAGCAAAGATGCCAAAGGCGATCACCATATATAAAATGGCTTTCATAAACAGGCCGCCGGCACGGTCGGCATCAATCATTGAAACCAATCCGGGTTGAAGCTGGGCCCACGACCTCACCATAAACGGGGAGGCTATCTTTTTCTTCAAATGCCTCATTGCCGCCGGTAAATAGGTATGGTCTTTAACCATCAAAACAAGATAAGAAATCCTGTTGTCCGCCGAGAAAAAATTCTGACAAGCAGGCAAGTCCATATAAATAAATCGTTTGTTCAATTCGGGTGACGGGAATTTTAATATGCCCCTGACGGGAAACAATCCGGCGGCCATCACACCATGATATCCCTGCCCGTACAAAACAATGGTGTCGCCCACATTCAGGTTCAGATAGTTGGCCAGGTCAATGGCCACCAATACACCGCTGTCATTTTCCCGGAGATAACGCCCTTTTTTGACCCACTTCTTTAAACCGGTCACCTCATTTTCCTTTTTGGGATTGATACCTATGATAGCGGCAGCTTTAGTTAAATTGAGTGAGGATGCCAGGGCAAAATATTCAAGCCGTGGGGTAAAAACTGTGATTTCGGGTACATCCTCAATGCTTTTTGTCAGCGAATCGGTCAACTCAAACGTGTTGTTGATGGTCTTGTTTTCATTGTAAGCTTCCGTAAACACCTGCATATAGCCTGTATAAAACCTGACCACATTGTCAATGATCTTATCATAAGATCCAAACTGCATTGAAGTCATTACAGTAGAAAAGATCACCCCGAAAAATATGGAAGCGCTTGTTATCAATGTGCGCCTTTTGTTTCGCCAAAGATTTCGCCATGCCATGATCAGATTCTTCATTTTATTTTAATTTTTCAACTTGATTATATATGTAATGCATCCACCGTCTTTAACCTGGCGACAAACCACATCTGATAAAACGCAATGATCGTAAAAATAATAAAAATGGTCAGGGCAGGCATTAAAAACACACCCGTATCCTTACCAAAGGCAATCAGGGGCTCAAATCCCATTGACCGGTATGTTTCCGCCATTTTTCCGGTAACATGGACCGGATTGTAAAAAAGATACCGGACCAGCGGATAACTTACCACAATGCCTGCAATCACCCCGATCAGGCCAATGAGCATGGCTTCGATAACCAGCATGATAAATATCCTGGTTTTTTGAAAGCCCAACGCTATCATTACGCCCAGTTCCCTTTTCCTTTCATACATCATCATAATGACGGTAGCCCACACACCAAAACCAATGATCATGAAAAGCAATCCCTTAATAAACTTTCCGGCTGCCAGTTTTCCTTCAATCAGGTTGACCAGTTGGGGCTGCAAATCTTCCCACGAATAAATTCTCAGTTCGTTGTTCAATGATGGACGTATGGAAGCCACCGTTTTTTTCAGATGGCCCACCTCGTCAATCATAATAACATAAGAGGTAATCCTGTCCGGCATGGAAAAAAAGTCCTGACAAGTGGCAAGATTCATATAAACAATCCGCCGGTTTAATTCAGGCAGCGGAAAATCGAGCAGCCCGGCTACTTTATAAATCCCGGCTGCACTAAGCCCATGATATCCCTGGCCTATCAGGGCTGCCGTATCGCCCACCGACACACCCAGGTTTTCGGCCAGTTGTTTGCCCAGCAAAATATCTTTTGATCCGGGTTGCAGGAAAGTCCCGGCACTCAACCATTTTGACACCCCGGAAATGGCTTCTTCCTTTTCCGGTTGTATCCCGAATATCATGGCCGGGGAACTATTGTTTCCGAACGATGCCAGCGTAAACGATTCAATGCGTTGGGTAGTTTGTGTTACCGCCTTCTGAAGATGAACTAAACTGTCAAGGGATTTTCCCGCCACAAAACTTTGATTGAGGCTCCTGTTTTCCCTGAACCCTTCTCCCTGTATTTGGATATAACCCGAATAAAACCTGACCATGTTGTCAACCATGTTTTTAAACGAACCAACCTGCAAAGAGGACATGAAGACGGCGAAAAACACCCCGAAAAAAACAGAGGCAGCCGTAATGAGTGTCCTGCGGCTGTTTCGCCAGAGATTGCGCCAGGCTATTTTGAGGTTGTCTTTCATAGGTCAGGCCTATCGCACTCTTGTCATATTTTGTTTCGAGAAAAAGGCATCATCAATGGGTTGGTTATAAATGACGGTGAGAATATCCATGACGGTCTTTTTTCCTTCTTCGCCGGCAGGCACCATCTCGATGTGTGTCGGGACATCACGGTCGCCCATGTGTTTGATGTGGGATGCATATTCGGTGTTTTGCAAATACCCGTCTTCATCATAATATTCCGATTGCCAGAGGTTGAATCCGTCTTTGGTGATCCATGAAATGATCTTTCCCCAAACTACCGGGGCTTCGGGATGAGGTATAAGCAGTATCTTATAACAATCCATTCCCCTGATGGTGTCTTCGCCTTCCAGTGTATGGTCATAATCTGTCACGATGGAGGACTGCTTCACCAGGTCGTCATTGGTGAAGTCGGAGCCCATCCACGATTGCATCATCATGGAAGGTGGTATTTTGATCATCCTAGAAATGGTGGGCACATAGTTCCACATTTCCTTGTCCACTTTCAAAAAAACCTGGCCTTTTTCTTTCGCCGGGGCCGTGATGTAGATCATAAAATAATCATCGCCTTTCGACCAGTATTTCATCCCGACCGACCGTTTCCATTTCGGCCTGATGATGGTCATGGTCATTTCACCTTTACTGGTGGCCCCCCGGTTTTTTTCATCTGCTTTTTTTACGATTTCAGTGGCCGTCAGTTGTTGGGCCCTAAGCGTCAGACACGGCAAAAGAAGGGTTGCCAGTATGATTGTTGAGATCAGTATTTTTATTTTTTTCATATCAAATGTTCAAATCAGTTTATCAATTATAATATCAATGGATTTATCAAAAGGATAGCCCTCGGGATCAACGAGATAGTTCATCCCGATCCCGTCCAGTGCTGCCCCCAGCATGCGGGCATGTAACAGGGGGTCTTTAACCCCCCGGCTTTCATAATATTTTGCCATCATCATAAGCACCGGCATGGCAATTTCCATAAGTTCCTCGTTAACCATTTGCATGACGTTGGCCTGCATCATCACGGAAAAATACATTTTCCAGTACGGCAGATTGTTTTTAAAGTCAGCCATTGATTTTTTTATGAAAAGGGCAAATTCTTCTTTTGTCGGTATCATCTCACGGCTCCCCACAAAACTACTCATCAGTTTGCTCATGGCATCAATGAAGATGGTTTTGATCAGCTCTTCCTTGTTTTTAAAATAATTATACATCAACCCCTTGGAAACCCCGGCCCTGCCGGCAATCTTGCTGACCGAGGCCCTTTCAAACCCTTCTTCGCTGAAAACTTCAAGTGCTGCCTGCATGATCCGGGCTTTCTTTTCAGTCCTTATTTCGTGATATTGTTCTTGTGTTCTTGGTGACATCTTTTATTAATAACCGGCCTTTGTCATCATTCGCTTCGCTTTGATCCGGCTGATTTTTGCTTACAATTTCTAATTTCTTACTTCCTGTTTCAGAATATATTTATGACTGAACGGTCGGTCAAAGATAAAAACAAAATTCAATTGTCAAGTTTTTTTTGAGAAAAAAGTCAAACAACATTAAAAGCGTTTTTCTTCCGGGGCTGAGTATTCATTTTGAATCAAATTCAGTAACCTTTTGATTTTATCGTTGTATAATGGAACTAAGTTGTTTACATGGGTGTTTAATAATAGGGACAACCCTCTAAATTGACAAAAAAATTTCTTCACCAACAATTTGGGGCTAAACAAAAAATACTATTTTTACAGAGACCAAAAAACCGGAATGCGCTTTTTTCTTAACAGTGAAACAACTTTGCCGACAGAAACAGGAGATTGGACAGGACGGTTGCAGACTGACAGGACTGCATACTCTTCTGCCGGATTGATTGCACACGTAACTTATGTACGGGAGGGGGATATGAAAACTGTAAGACAAAGAAAATCACGACAAAAACGGGGATTTGTCGTAATATATCATTGTTACCTGCAATGCAGAGAGACCGTAGAATAAAATATAAACTTAAAGGAAAATGATATGTCTTTTCAAACACCAATAACTATTGCCGAAGCAGTAGATAATGTTCACAGTAGCCGATTTTTATTACCAGCAATTCAACGAGAATTTGTTTGGTCAAGTTCTAAAATAGAATGGTTATTTGATTCGTTGATGCGTAATTATCCAATAAGTTCCTTTCTTTTTTGGAATGTTGAAGGAGACACAGTAAATGGATATAGATTCTATAAATTTATAAATGAGTATAGAGAAAGATATAAAACTCACAATGAAGAAATTTCTACCGATGGGATAAGTTCATTTAGTGCAATTCTTGATGGTCAGCAACGCTTGACCTCTCTTTATATCGGATTAAAAGGGAGTTATGCGTTTAAAGAATATCGTAGAAAATGGGAAAATAGTGAATGGAGTATTCCAACAAGAAGATTATATCTTAATTTTCAGAATAAACTAACAGAGCAAGAAGATGGTAGAATTTATGAATTCAGTTTTTTAAAAGACTCAGACACCAATCAGAAAGATATTTATGATAACAAATGGTTTCGTATTGGTAAAATACTTGAACTTAAAAATATCTCGAAATTCAACAAGTATGTTACAGACAACGAATTATCCGAATTCTCAATTGATATTTTGGCAAGACTACAAGAAGTTATTCATTCTGATAGAATAATAAATTATTTCTTAGAAAAGGAACAAGATTTAGATAAGGCTCTTAATATCTTTATAAGAATTAATAGTGGTGGGGAACCGTTAAATTTTTCAGATTTATTAATGTCAATTGCTGTTGCTAATTGGACAGAAAAGGATGCAAGAAAAGAAATACATCGACTTGTTGATAGTGTTCGAGATAAAGGGTTCTCAATATCAAAAGATTTGGTTTTAAAAACTTTCCTATTTCTTTATAGTAAGGATATTAAGTTTAGAGTTACTAATTTTTCAAAAGATAATGCGAAAGAATTTGAAACAGAATGGGAAAAAATTAGAGACTCTATATTATCAACTTTTGATTTATTAAAAACTTTTGGTTTTACCGACTATACTTTGACTTCTAAAAATGCAATTATACCAATTGTATACTATCTTTATCACAGGAATATTTTCAAAGATTATTCAACAAAAATAGAGTTCAAAAACGAAAGAGAAGAAATTAAAAAATGGTTACATATTGTTTTAATTAAGAAAATATTTGGTGGTCAAGCAGATTCAGTTTTAACTCAAATTAGAAAGGCTTTTACTACAAACATCACAGATGAGAAAATAAAACAAGAAATCACAGAATTTCCAGTTAATGAGATATTTAAAAACATTAAGAAAGACACAACAGTAGGTGATGAATTCATAGAAGATTTATTATATTCACAAAAAGACGACCAATATACATTTTCTACACTTTCTGTATTATACCCAAATCTTGATTACAAAAACAATGACTTTCATAAAGACCATATTCACCCAGCAGCAAGTTTTGAAGATTTGCCAGATAATTTAAAGGAAAAATATGGTTGGTGGACATATAATTCAATTTATAATCTTCAAATGTTGGATGCTAATGAAAATATGTCTAAAAATGATAAAGCTTTGAAAGATTGGGTTGATGAACAAACTGTTAATATTGATAGGAGTAAATTTCTTGAAAATCATTTAATTCCAGACGTTAATTTAGATTTAAGCAATTTTGAAGAATATATTGAAAAGAGAAAAGAATTATTAATAACAAAATTAAAAGAAATATTGAATTAAGCACAGCTTGTAACAAAAGCTATACGTAATGCGGGTAAAGTGCTAAATATGAACATTGTAGCAATAAATAAAATTAGTAGTAAATTGAAAATTAGTCGTTTCAAAAACCCGCACTACGCATAGCCAAACCGTTGTGGGTAATGCAAAGAAAGAAACCAAAATGAACAAAAAAGACGAAATAAGAGAAAATATTTTCAAGATTGTTCAAAACTTTCTAAAAAATCCTCCATTAATTGTTTGGGGGTCTGGAGCAACGATTTCTTTTGGAATACCGAGTATGTGGGATTTGAATGAGGAATTAAAATCTAAAATTGATGGTTTTGATACAGAAAATGATAATTTAGAAATAGAACTTGGCAAAGAGAAGTATCAAGAAATAATGGCCAAAATCAAAAAAGTAATTTGGAGAAAAGTAAATGATGCTGATATTTCTGTTTTAGAACGAATTATCTCAAACAGCACAAGTGAATTTAATGGAATAAAGTTGTTGATTGAAAAATTTATTGAAACTCATCCCAAAGTTGTAAATATCGTTACAACAAATTATGACAGAGTTCTTGAATACATAATGTCATATCATAATTTTCCATACACTGATGGATTTAACGGTAAAGAACTTTCAATATTTGATGAAATTCAATTTAAAGATAAAGAGATTGTTAATCTGATAAAAGTACACGGTTCGCTGAATTGGTTTGAAATTAATGGTGAAAATCGATTTCTGTCTTCAATTTCAAAGGACAAAGCCCCCAAAATAATTGCACCAGGCAACAACAAATATAAAGATGCATATAACAGCCCTTACCGTGAGTTGATACAGAAAGCAGATAATTTAATTAAAAATGCATCAAGTTTTCTTGTCATTGGATTTGGTTTTAATGATGAACATTTAACACCAAAAATCAAGACAAAAGTGAACCATGGCACACCAATAGTTTTGATTACAAAAAAGGTTTCAGATAGCAGTTTTGAAGAATTGGAAAAGGCTGAAAAATACCTGCTTTTTGAAGAAAGTGAAAGCAGAAAAACAAAGGTTACATACAAAGAAAATAGTTCAACAGATAAAGAAGAGGTTGAGTTGGAAGGCGATTTATGGCAACTTAATAATTTTATGGAGATTTTATAATTATGGATACAGAATCATTAATTGGAAAGGTTCAAAGCGTTGACACAGGTAATATATCTGTAAAAGTCGACAAAGAAGAATTATTAAATAGCGTACAGGTTAATCAAATTGTACAAATTCGCTCTACAAAAACAGGTGAAAAAATAATTGGACTGATTTCCAAGATAATGAGAAAGGCAATTGCTGACAAAATTGATGAAAATAGTGAGCCTGATTTTGTAATTGAAAATCTTATAAAAGTAAATTTAGTTGGAACATTACTCGTAATAAGTGGCACTGAAAAAAATGTGTTCAAAAGAACACTAAACACAGTCCCAAGTATCAATGCGGATTGTTTCCTTTTGCAAGGAGATGAGTTATCAAAGTTTATGAATATTATCTCATCTAATAGCGAAAATCCTCTAACTATAGGAAAATACACTATTTCGGAAATGTCAGATGCAAATCTTGACGGAAATAAATTTTTTCAAAGACACGCAGTTATTGTTGGCGGAACAGGTTCAGGTAAATCTTGGACGGTGGCAAATATCTTGGAAAAAGCAACAACACTTAAATCTGTTAATAGTCTTGTCTTTGATTTGCATGGAGAGTATAAGCCTTTAAAAGAATTACCAAACACAACTTTGTTAAAAATTGCGGGGCCTTCAGATAAACCAACAGATACAGACATAATATTTTTACCTTATTGGTTATTATCTTATGAAGAAATTGAAGCTTTCCTTTTAGACCGAAGCGATAGTAACGCACCGAACCAATCAAGGACACTTTTCGATTTAATTATTAAGTACAAAAAGGAAAGGCTCGAAGAAGAAAACAAACAAGATGTATTAGATAATTTCACAGTTGAAAGTCCTATTCCATATAAAATCAGTAGTGTTTTGTCTGCACTCGAAGAGAAAGATACGGAAATGGTTCCGGGTGCAAGAGCAGGTAGTGAGAAACAAGGCCCATTAAATGGTAAATTAACTCGCTTTATTCAGAGATTAAAAAGTAAACATTCTGATAAAAGATTAAATTTTATTTTCAATTCAGATGATGAGCTACTTGCCTATGATTGGTTTGTTTCACTTGTAAATAATCTTTTGGATTTTGGTAATAATAAAGGTTTAAAGATTATTGATTTCTCGGAAGTTCCGTCAGATATACTTCCTTTAATCACGGGCTTAATTGGAAGGTTAATTTTTTCAATTCAGCAATGGATGGAAGATGAAAAACGACATCCTATTGCATTATTCTGTGATGAAGCTCATTTGTATATTCCTGCAAACGTAAAAGGTGGAATAGAAGAAAAGGGATTGCAAAGTTTTGAAAGAATTGCAAAAGAAGGTCGAAAATATGGAATTTCCCTTGTTGTAATAAGTCAAAGACCTTCCGATGTTAATAAAACAATTTTAAGTCAATGTGGTAATTTCATTGCAATGCGATTAACAAATCCAGATGACCAAAATGTGATTAAAAGGTTATTTCCTGATAATTTAGGCGACTTCTCGGAATTGTTACCGATTTTAGACATTGGAGAAGCTTTAATTGTTGGAGATGCTTCACTTCTTCCAAGTAGAGTAAAAATAGATAAACCAAAAATCCAGCCAAGTAGTGCTACCATTGATTTTTGGGATGAGTGGGATAAAGAAAAGACAGTAAAAGGAATTGAACAAGCCGTTGAAGCATTAAGAAAACAACAAAAGTGATAACAAGCACATACCCACAACAATGTATATAATTCATTGGGCGACAAGTAGTTAATTTGATAGATTATGAATATAAACAAACGGTATAGTAAATTGAAAGATTGGCGGTTCAAAATGCCCAACTTTTCATATTGCCAAACCGTTATGGGCAAGGCAAAAAAAGAGCAAGCACAAAATAATTACATTTTATGAACGCTAAAATATAATGTATCTTTGTATTTTAATAAATTAAAGGATTTAGAATGAATAAATGGACTAAATTAAGTATTGAATACGCAAATCAAAGGTCATATCTTGATGACTTATTTCAAGTATATCCAACTATTCCAGAGGGAATTAGAGAAATAGATGATAGTATTTGGAAAGACATAGAAAAAGAGTTTAAAAAGAAAAACAATATTTCATTAGTAAAAGAACTATTGAAACTTAATTTATTTCCAATAAAAGACAGTTATATTGCTTACTTAAAAAGAGATAAAGCCTCAATAGAAAGAAATCCTAAAACCATTAACCGAATTAGTGGAAGATTATATGAAATGGGATTAGATAAAATATTTGAGAAATGCAGTGAAGCAAAAGAAACAAATCGACAAATTGGACCAATGTTTAAAGATTGGTTGAATAGAAAATCTTTGGGTATTCAGCCTGATTCAATAGATAAGTTTATATCTAATAATGAAGATGCTATTTTAGATGCTGGCGACAAGGCAATGATGGATTTCGCAAAAGAACATCTGAATTACAATCACAATAAAGGACTTGATTTCGTAGCAAGATTTAATGGTAAATATGTAATTGGAGAGGCTAAATTTTTAACTGATTTTGGTGGACATCAAAATGCTCAATTCAATGATGCAATAAGCACAATTGAAAGTAAAAACGTGAAAGCAATAAAAATTGCTATTCTTGACGGAGTGCTTTACATTAAAGGAAAGAACAAAATGCACAAATCAATAACAGAATTGTATAAAGACTATAATATTATGAGTGCATTGGTTTTGCGTGAGTTTTTATATCAACTTTAAAAGGAGACAATTATGGAAAATTTATTAATTAAAGGGGATAATATAAAAGCCATTGATTTATTGCTAAATGAAAGGGATTTGCGTGGTAAAATTGATTTAATATATATCGACCCACCTTTTGCAACTAATGGTAACTTTACCATAACTGACGGTAGAGCAACAACTATTAGCAATTCAAAAAACGGGGAAGTTGCCTATTCTGATAAACTTGTAGGAGCAGAATTTATTGAATATTTGAGAGAGCGATTAATTTTGTTAAAAGAATTATTATCTAATAGAGGTTCAATATATTTACACATAGATTATAAAATTGGTCATTATGTAAAAATAATGATGGATGAAGTTTTTGGAATTGAAAATTTTAGAAATGATATTACTCGCATAAAATGTAATCCTAAAAATTTTAAAAGAACTGGATACGGAAACATAAAAGACTTAATTCTATTTTATTCAAAATCAGAGAAACCTATTTGGAACGAACCCAAAGAGCCATATACAGAAGAAGATATTATTAAATTGTTTGCAAAAAAAGAAAAAAACGGGAGACGCTATACAACAGTTCCAATTCACGCACCTGGGGAAACACAAAATGGAAATTCATCTAAACCATTTAAAGGAATGTTACCACCAAAAGGCAGACATTGGCGAACTGATGTTGAAACATTAGAAAAATGGGATAAAGAAGGATTATTAGAATGGTCATCAACTGGTAATCCAAGAAAAAAAATATACGTTGATGAACGAGAAGGCAAAAGAGTTCAAGATATTTGGGAATTTAAAGACCCTCAATATCCGACTTATCCGACAGAAAAAAACCAAGGACTTTTAGATTTGATTATTAAAACATCTTCAAATCAAGATAGTATTGTCTTAGATTGTTTTTGTGGTTCTGGAACTACTTTAAAATCTGCACATTCTTTAAACAGAAAATGGATTGGAATAGACAAATCTGATTTAGCAATTGAAGCTACAAAAAATAAATTAGAAACCATTTCGGGAGATTTATTTGTTGAGAAACCTAAATATGAATATATAGAAATGAACGAAACCCAGCCCATAACAAAGGCTATACGTAATGTGGGGATTATTGATAATCAGCAAGTTTATGCAAGTAAATAAAAGTAGTGCAAATTGAAAGTATGGCGTTTCAAAACCCCACACTACGCATAGCCAAACCGTTGGTGGCTATTTGGGTACGATATACAAACATCCTTTACAAAGTTATAGAAACATCGTTTACACTTTTTAGGTAGAAGTCTGAAACAAAAATCAGATAGCTATGCCTTGGAAAGACACAACGATTATGGAACAGAAAATTGAATTTATTTGTGAATGGCGAACAGGAAAATACACCATCACAGAACTATGTAAAAGCT
>CAJVWU010000079.1 GCA_913009755.1 uncultured Bacteroidia bacterium | reverse complement strand
AACAGGTATTAAACCTCTTTGGTTTGAAAAAATCGGTATTTGACAAAGCCTTGTAGCAACAGAGCTTAAAATAATATTAGACTTTGTTATTGGTTTTTAACGAGTTATAAAAGTAAAATGCGTTATATCTCCGACCACTCCATAAGCGGCGACGAAAACATTGATGCCGGTGAAACGATAAACCTTGGCATTGAGTTGAGCAATTCGGGCCTAACCAACGCAAATGGTGTGAACGCAACATTATCGTGTCAGGATAACAATATTACCATAACCAACAACAATTCCGCATTCGGAAATATTGCCGTCGGATCATCAGGGTGGAGCCAAAACGATTTCGTTTTTACCGTTGCTCCTACCCTTGACGAAGATAAAACGGTAACCTTTAACCTCGAAATTCATGATACTGACGGCAATGTATTTAACGACAATTTGTTACTTGAAATAAAATCTCCCGTGCTACAACAAAGCAATAAAATGATAAAATCGACATCCAACGGAGACTTAATTGTTGAAGCCGGCGAAACGGTTCATTTTGATATGGATTTGTTCAATAACAGTCGTTCTACGTTACAAGATGTAATGGCAGTATTGAGTTCTCAGTCACCTTACGTTGAAAACATCTTGCAAAGCGCCGGCACATACGGCAATATGGCTTCATACGAAACAAAAACAAATGCTAATGAGTATTCTTTTAAAGTATCTGCAAACTATCCCGGCGAACCCGAACCTATTGTATTTTCGTTGGATGTTACCAACAATTTCGGTCAACAATGGCATTTTGATTTCGATTTGCTTGATAAACCCGATATCAGCGATATTGCAATTGACTTTAGAGGAAAACTGACAAGTATTACACTTTTCTGGACTGTTTACGATAACATACTGGGATATAATATTTATCGTAGCAATACCATTGACGGTGTTTATGAAAAACTGAATACACAAATATTACCTATTGCTTATTTCGAAGATAACGGTTTGGAACAGTTAACAACCTATTATTATAAAGTTTCAGCGGTATCTTTAACGGGAAACGAAAGTAACTTATCGCAACCTAAAAAAGCATGGACATCGTTAGCATATCATCCCGATTGGCTCCCAATAACGGTTTCAAACGAAGATCATGGCGATTTTTGGGGCGCTCCCAATGTTTACGACCTTGACAACGATGGCAAGAAAGAGATTTTTATCACAAGCGGAAGAGGTGACCACGGAGGTAACATGGGTACTGTGTTCGGTTTCAGGGAAGATGGTGAGGAATTATATGATATTGATCAAAATCCTACTACAGTTAGCGGATTTGCTAAAATAGGAATAAGCATGACATGTTCACCGGCTATCGGTGATATTGATAATGATGGAATTGATGAAATTGTTGTTGTCACAAGAATGGGTGAACCTGATGGTGCTGACAAACATAAAATTTTGGTTTACAAAAATGAAGACACTAATGGAGATGGAAAACCCGATTTGATGTGGGAAAAACAAATTGCTTATAAAAATTTCAATGGAGTGGTCCTTTCCGACCTTAATGATGATGGAATGCTTGAAATAATAGTACCTAATCAGTTTGGGAATAAACTTGAGATTTTTGATTATCAAGGCAACAACTATCCCGGTTGGCCGGTTACAACAAATGAGAACCCTATTGATAAAAAAGCCGTTTCAATGCCGGTAGCTGTCGATTTGGATAATGATGGTAATAAAGAGATTGTTATCGGATACGAAGGTGGAATTTATATTTGGAATAACGATGGTACGGATTATTTGGGACAAAACCCCATCAATTTAAACATTCCTTCGGGTGGACGTTTGGATTGTCCCGTTATTGCAGCTGATATTGATAACGACGGTTATTATGAAATCCTTTTTATGTCTATTCGTAATAAAACAGGCTATATATATGCTATAAAATCAAACGGTAATTTGGTAACAGGATGGGATAATGATAATCATAGCATTGAACTAAGTATTCAAAGCCAAACATGGGCTTGGCCACCCTCATTCGTTTGTGGAGATGTGGATATGGACGGTAATATTGAAGTGGTTATTGCCGATAAAAACAGGGTGAAGGTGTGGGATAATGCCGGCAACCTGATTTTGGATAAAAATATACCGATGCTCCAATGTCAGTATCTTCAACCGTTAATTGCCGATGTAAATGGTACGGATAATGAATGTGAAATAGTTATCCCGTCAAACAACGGTGTTATACATGCCTTTAAATTGAATGGTGATCCTGTTTTAGGATGGCCTCTGTATTTAGGTTCCACAGCTTCCGTCCCTTTAATTACTGATATTGACAATGATTCTAAAAATGAAATAGTTGCAGCATCAGGTTCCAATATTTATGTTTGGGATACAAAAGGATATAGCTATAAAAATCAATGGGGAAGTTTTAGATTAAATTCATATAATAATGCCGTTTATGAAAATATTTGCAATTACAATAACACACCATTAGTTGTAGATAATAATGAAACATGGAATTCCGTCAGGAGAATAAATAGTGACGTTATTGTTGATAATGCAACACTTACTATTAACAGCTTAATCTCATTTGTCGCGGATGCTAAAATCATCGTTAAACCCGGTGCCAAATTAATCCTTGACGGAGCAACCCTCACCAATGCCTGCTCCGGGCCGTGGCAAGGCATACAGGTATGGGGCGACAAAAACCACAGCCAATATCCCGATGCCAACGGCAATTATTATCAGGGCTATTTGGAACTGAAAAATAAAGCTGTTATCGAAAATGCAATTATTGCCGTTGATTTGTGGAAACCCGAAGACTGGGCGTCAACAGGCGGAATAATATATGCCGACGGGGCTGTTTTCCGCAACAATGTTAAAGCTGTACGCGCACTTTACTATCGAAATTACAACCCTTACGACCCCTCACAGGAATGGGATTATTCATCAAACTTTAAAAACTGTACTTTCGAGATAACCCAGGATTATCCCGGCACGGAAACATTTTACAAACACGTTGATTTGTCGCACGTCAGAGGTATTGATTTTCAGGCTTGCGATTTCAGTGTTGACGAAAATGTTAACGGTGTAGATACTTACAATAGTGCCATTGCCGGTTATGACGCCCAATTTCGTGTGTCGGCATTATGCGCCTCGCAAATTGACCCCTGCCCCGAAGAAGACCTCGAAAAATGCACCTTCACAGGCTTTTACCGTGCCGTAAGTGCTTTGAACGATGGAGGAAGCCCTGTAACTTTCAGTGTTAATAATGCCGAATTTATCAATAATGCTTACGGCGTTAAAACCCGCAGCATGAACAATGCCACCGTACTGTTTTCCGGTTTTGAAATTGGTGAACTTTGGGGGTGTGGCGCAGGTATCAATAGCGACAATGTAACCGGTTTTGCTTTTGAAGAGAATAATTTCAGTAAATATGCCGGCGGCCCGCAAGCCAATTATTTCGGTATTATTATCAATAATTCAAAAGACGTTAACGAAGTTTATAAAAACAATTTCAACGGTTTGAGTTATGCCAATTTTTCCGATGGCATAAACTGGCTTTGGAAAGATGTTGACGGTGATGGTAATCCCGAGGAAGACGACCGTTATAAGGGGCTTGCTTATTATTGTAATCAAAACAGTAATAATTATGCCGATTTTTTTGTTAGCGATAACAGGCCTTCAGGCATTCAGTCATTTCAGGGAAGCGAAAATCATCCCGCAGGAAACACTTTTACGCAAAACGGTGCAACATGGCATTTTTACAATGGCGGCGAACATTTGGTGCAATACTTCTATAACCAAAATAATAATGCTGAAATTCCCGGTTATCCGTATAAAGTTCATCAAGTTGCCATAACAGCGTTAAATGATGAAAATGGTTGTCCTTCGCATTACGGAAACGATACAAGGATAGTTTTAACCGCTTCACAAAAAACCGATGCCGAGCAAACCTATTACGACAACCTGTCCGATTACAATAGTGTTAAAACCTTGTACGACAGTTATATTGACGGTGGTAGTACAGCCGATGAAAAACTCGACATCGAAACCGCTCAACCCGATGACATGTGGGCTTTGCGTGCCCAGTTGCTTGGCGATTCGCCACATTTGTCGTTTGATGTTTTGAAAGAAGCTGCCGATAAAACCGATGTATTTACCGAATCGGCACTGTTTGATATTTTGGCAGCCAACCCCGACGAGTTGAGGAAAGACACCTTGATAAGTTACCTTGAAAACAAAGAACAGCCACTACCCGATTATATGATTGACCTGTTAAAACAACTTGCCGAAGGCACTACTTACAAAACTGCTTTGCAGGAGCAAATGTCGGAATACAAACATAATTATACCCTTGCTGCACTTGATATTGTCAGGAGTATTTTAAATGATACCGTAGCAAACGACACGCTTTTGAGAAACTGGCTTGATAACCTTGGCGGCATTAACTACGACAGGCAAATTATTGCTTCGTACGTTAACGAAGATAATTTTACGGATGCTTTTACCCTGGCAAACATGTTACCGCAACTTTATGATATGGATTCATCCGAATTAACTGAGCACAATTACTATATTGATTTGTTAACGTTGTATGATACATTGTACAGTCAGGGCAGAAATACATATCAAATGGACAGCACCGAAAAATCTCTTGTCGAAAACATAGCTGCAAACAGCAACGATGTAGCCGGCTCGGATGCAAAAAGCATACTCGAAGCTGTTGATGACGAGCATTATCCGGACTGCCCTAATGTAACAGGTACTGACAGTTACAAACAAGGCGCAGTAATTAACTCCGAGACACTTGGCAAAATTTACGGGTTAGATATAAGCTTAAAACCAAATCCTGCCCGTCAGTGGGCTGCATTTGATTACACACTGCCTGAAACAGAAACAACCGGAACAATTACAATAACCAATGCTAACGGAGTAGTTGTTAAAACATTACAAGTTTCCGGCCATCAGGGACAAAAACTTGTGGATACACGCAAATTGCCTTCGGGAATGTATCTGTACACGATTAAATCCGGCGGATACACAAAAACAGGTAAAATGGTAATTACCAGGTAATAAACAAAATGATTTTTAACATTTTATGATAGAAATGTCCTTCTGTATAAAATTCAAAGTGAAATACAGGAGGACATTTTTCTAACAAAAAGAAATATTGGAAAAGAAGACTTGAAAAACAGGTTGGTGCAGAGGAAATAAGAAATGGAGTTTGGAAAGTGTTTTATAAAGATATATTTTGGGGATATTTTAATGAAAAAGATATTAAAATGTAAATTCCCGTTGAAAAAATGAATAAAGATTTTATTGCTGACATAAATGGGCGGACGGAATATTCAGATGGAAAGATGATTGAAAACCATCCTGTTAGAAAAACGGCGAGTTTCAATACAATTGTTCAGGATTGCCTGCAGGCCTATATTATTATTCATTTTCAACATCAACGGAAACCTTTTCGGGATGAAATCGAAAAAATTTATGAAGAACAGTCTGACACCGGTTACCGCTTCCCTGTTTTTTTACAATTTTAAAACCCATTGGCAACGGCTGTCAATGTCATAGGAAATGACTTCGGCAGGATAACCCGGATATAATCCGGAAAATTTTTTCTTCAACAAAGGTTTAATTTGTTTGCAAGTCATTTTTACTTCATAAGCCATTCCTTTTCCAAATGAACTTGTCACCACAAAATCTATTTCTTTTTTATCGGTCGTCCACCAGAACCGTATTTCTTCAGGATCGTATTTATCCGTCAGCCGTCTGTAAACGTAATTTTCCAGTAACGAACCCTGATCCTCGGGGGAATTGGCGATGAAGATGGCGGCTCGATAATACAAACTTCTGATGGCGGGTACATGGTAGTGGGAGAAACAGATGGCAGAGGGGGAGGTAATTATGATTCCACCTGTAACTTTCATAACCCCGGAAGTGGCTGGGTGGATGCCTGGGTAGTAAAACTGGATTCTGTAGGAAATATTGAATGGCAACAGTGTTATGGTGGCACTTATCATGACTTTGCAGATAATGTAATCGAATTGGTCGATGGTTATGTTATTTTGGGCAGCACTATGTCCAACGATGGCGATGTGTCAGGGTTACACGACCCACCCGGCAACAGTGAAAACAATGGTGATATCTGGGTTTTTAAAATCGACAAAACGGGCAACCTTTTGTGGCAACAATGCCTCGGCGGCACGTATGATGATTTTGCCCGCAACATCTTCACCACCTCCGACGGCGGTTTCATGATAACGGGTACTACCGAATCGGATGATGGCGATGTAACGGGCAACCACGATCTTGTGGAAGGTTGGTTTGGCGATATCTGGTTTGCAAAAATTGACAGCACGGGCAACCTGCTTTGGCAGTACTGTTACGGAGATATCGGACAGGAATATTTATACCGAGGTGTGGTGCAAAAAAGCGATTGGGATTATGTAGTCTCAATGGGTACAACTTCAGATGATTGGCAGTGTTATAATACGGCTATGCCCGATGTGCGCGTGGTGGAATTGTACGATTCAACCGTAGGGATTTGGGAAACAGCAGCCGGTAAGGTTGGGGTAGAGGTTTATCCCAACCCGGCAACCAACCGTGTAACCTTTGAATACCAATACCCCGAACAGGATGGTAAAGCTACGATCAGCATTCATAACGCACAGGGCCGGCTTGTGTCTTCCATAAAATTAAACAATACAAAAGGGACAAAAACAGTCAATGTGGAAAGCTGGGAAAACGGCATTTATTTTTACAGTTTGACAACCGGAAGC
This sequence comes from uncultured Bacteroidia bacterium, assembly GCA_913009755.1. GTDB lineage: Bacteria > Bacteroidota > Bacteroidia > Bacteroidales > F082 > JAADID01. Next base: position 10,461 of record CAJVWU010000079.1, on the reverse strand, counting down.
AGAATGAAATCGGGAAAATTCTTAAAAATAAACTGAAGTCGGTTATCACTTCCACATTTTTTACAATTTTAAAACCCATTGGCAACTGCTGTCAATATTATGAGAAATTACTTTTACCGGGTAATCCGGATACAATCCGGCGAATTTCTTCAGCAACAAAGGTTTTATCTGTTTGCAGATCATTTTTACTTCATAAGCCATTCCCTTTTCAAATAATTTTGGAATATAAATCCAAAATTATTGGGTTTTTTTGGAAATTGAATCCAAAATTATTGGGTTTGCCCTCAAGTAAAATTCAAAAAATGGTTGGTATTTTTCACATCTTTTCCTCCACCCACTTGCGGGCATTTACAAAAGCTTCGATCCAGGGCGTAACTTTATCATATTTCCGGTCTTCGGGATAATGGGCCCACTGCCAGGGCAGAACCGCCCGTTCGGGATGGGGCATCATGGCCAGGTGGCGGCCGTCGTTGGAACACACGGCAGCCGTAGCCCAATCGGAGCCGTTGGGGTTTCCGGGATAAAGATCGTAACTGTACGACATCACCAGGTTGTAATTGTCGCGGTAGCATGGAAAACTGAATTTCCCTTCGCCGTGTGCCACCCACACGCCAAGCTGTGAACCGGCCATGCTTTTCAGCATCACCGAGTTGTTTTCGTTGATGTCCACATTTAAAAAGGCCGATTCAAACTTTTTGGAATCGTTTTGAAGCATGACTGGTTTCTCGGGGTGTTCAGGATAAACCAGCCCCAGTTCCATCATCAACTGGCAACCGTTGCAAACGCCCAGGCTGAGCGTATCGTCACGGGCATAAAAGTTATCCAGCGCTTTTTTGGCTTTTTTGTTGTACAGAAAAGCACCGGCCCATCCTTTGGCCGAACCCAGCACATCGGAGTTGGAGAACCCCCCGGTAAAAACAATGAAGTTTACATCCGACAAATTTTCCCGTCCTGTAATCAGGTCGGTGGTATGCACATCCTTCACATCAAAACCGGCCAGGTACATAGCATAGGCCATCTCACGGTCGCCGTTGATCCCTTTTTCGCGGATAATGGCTGCTTTTATACCGGTGGCTTTTCGCCGGCCGGGAATAATATCCATATCCGTGGCAAGTCCCGTAAATGATTTTGGGAAGGAAAACTTCAAATCCTGCCTTTTGTAATTTTTCAGGCGGCAATGGGCTGCTTCAAACCCTGATTGTTTCCGGTCGAACATGTATGAGGTTTGAAACCACACATCCCGCAACCGTTCAACATCCAGCACATGCTGAATCCCCTGGTGTTCCAGTTCGATTTTAAATTCCGGGATCACAGTGCCCAAAAGCTGATGATGCACGCCGTTGTCCCTCATGATTTCAGTAACGGTTTCGATTTCCCCGACCTGAATAATAACTCCGGGGTTTTCGTTGAACATCAGCCGGATAAAGTCATCTTCGTTAACACCGTCCAGGTTGATCTTCATTCCGTGGTCACAGTTGGCAAAGCACATTTCAAGCAATGTCGTAACCATTCCCCCGGCAGAAATATCATGTCCGGCGAGAATTAATCCGGCATTAATAAGGTCCTGAACAACAGCAAATGCCCGCTGGAAATAGGCTGCATTGCCTGCATCCGGTGATTTCTCACCCACTTTTCCCAATGTCTGGGCAAAGCTGCTTCCTCCCAATTCCAAAGGTGAGTCGGAAAAATCAATATAAATCATTTGTGTGTCCGGCCTGGTTTTCAAAACAGGACTGATGGCTTTTCGGATATCAATCACTTCGCCAACGGCAGTAACGATTACGGTTCCGGGTGCATATACTGTTTTTCCGTCCGGATATTTCTGAACCATAGAAAGTGAGTCTTTGCCTGTGGGAATGTTAATCCCCAGCTCAATGGCAAAATCACTAATGGCTTTCACTGCTTGATAAAGCCTTCCGTTTTCCCCTTTATTTTTTGCAGGCCACATCCAGTTGGCGCTGAGGGAAATCCCGCTCAAACCGTCCTTCAAAGGTGCCCACACCAGGTTGGTAAGCGATTCGGCAACAGCAAGCCTCGATGCGGCTTCGGGACTAATCAGCCCGCTCACCGGAGCATGGCCCAAAGCCGTGGCTATCCCCTTCCGCCCGCGATAGTCCAGCGCCATAATCCCCAGATTATTCAACGGTAACTGAATGGGCCCGGCACATTGTTGCATGGCCACTTTTCCCGTTACCGAACGGTCCACCTTGTTGGTCAGCCAGTCTTTGCAGGCAACGGCTTCAATCTGAAGCACATTGTTCAGGTATTCTTTAAAACGGTTTTCATCATAATTTAAATCATTAAAATCAGATTTTTCCGTCCGGTCTGTCAGAACGGTCCGGGGTGGTTTACCAAACAGATATTCCAGTTTAAGATCAACCGGACAAGAGTTTTCATTTTCCCGGAAGATCAGGTTGTGGTCATTTTTTACTTCCCCGACTTTATAGATCGGTGCACGTTCGCGCTTTGCTATCTTTTCCAGATAACTGTAATCTTTTTCTTTCATTACCAGGCCCATGCGTTCCTGTGATTCATTACCGAGAATTTCTTTTACCGAAAGTGTGGGATCGCCAACGGGCAGATTTTTCACCTGAATAACAGCACCGGCATCTTCCACAAGTTCCGACAGGCTGTTCAGGTGGCCGCCGGCACCATGGTCGTGAATGGAAACGATGGAGTTGTTGTCCGACTCAGTCAAAGCCCTGATGGCATTGGCAACCCTTTTCTGCATCTCGGGGTTGGCCCTTTGCACGGCATTCAGTTCGATGGCATTTCCGTATTCACCCGTAGCGACTGACGACACGGCGCCGCCACCCATACCGATGCGGTAGTTATCGCCGCCAAGGACAACGATCACATCACCGGCCTCGGGGGTATCCTTCAGGGCATCTTCTTTTTTTGCAAAACCCACACCGCCGGCCAGCATGATCACCTTATCATATCCGTAAGTTTTACCCTTTTCTTCGTGTTCAAAAGTCAACAGGCTGCCGTTGATGAGTGGCTGCCCGAATTTATTCCCAAAATCGGAAGCGCCGTTTGAAGCTTTAATCAGGATATCTTCCGGGGATTGATACAGCCATTTGCGTGCAAGGATATTATTTTCCCAGTCGCGGCTTTCATCGCGACGGGTATAGGAAGTCATGTAAACGGCAGTGCCTCCCAGGGGAATGCTGCCCTTTCCGCCGGCCATCCGGTCACGGATTTCACCTCCCGTACCTGTTGAAGCCCCGTTAAAAGGTTCCACGGTTGTGGGGAAATTGTGTGTTTCCGCCTTAAGCGAAAGAACGGAATTGATCTCTTTGATTTCAAAAAACCCGGCGCTATCCTGATTTTTGGGGGCAAACTGCTCAATGGCCGGGCCCGCCACAAAAGCCACATTGTCTTTGTATGCCGATACCAGTTTGCCGGGATGTTCGGAAGAAGTTTTTTTGATCAGAGCAAACAAGCTTTCTTTCATTTTTTTCCCGTCAATGATAAAGGTGCCGTTGAATATCTTATGCCGGCAGTGTTCCGAGTTGATCTGGGCAAAACCGTAAATTTCAGAATCGGTTAGTCTGCGCCCGGTCTTTTGACTTATGCTTTCAAGGTATTCAATCTCATCATCACTGAGCGCCAGCCCTTCTTCCTGGTTATATTTACTGATATTATCAATTTCTTTTACCGGTTCCGGTGTAACGGGAATATCGAAAACATGTTGGTCGAGGTTTTGATAAAGCTGTTGGAGCATGGCATCATATTCCTCCCCCAGCGGGTCGGCCCTGAAAAATTGTTCAATCCGCATGATGCCTTTTATCCCCATATTTTGGGTAATTTCCACCGCATTGGTGCTCCAGGGTGTAATCATTTCTTTCCGGGGTCCGATGAATGTCCCGTTTATTTCCCTTTCCTGAAGCTGTTTGGCCCGGCTGAAAAGCCATTCCAGTTTGAGATGGTCCTTTTCGCTTAATGCCGAAGAGGACTGAACAACGTAATACAGATGTTGACGGATATGGTAAAAGAATATCATATTTGCAGTTTTTGGGGCCTCGGACATTCGTCTGCAAATATATGAATATGGATTATTCAGTACAGTAAAAATTCACATGCCAGGAAAAGAGATTTATTTGGTGTCTGCTTATAAGGTTAAGAAGATGATAAAATTTCCAACCCGCCGGTTAATTTTTAATTGCAGTAAAGTATGATTAAAAAAGCAGCGTGGTCAAAAATGCTACCCGGCGGGTTAAACCCTATTTTTCGATATCTTTTTCCGACACGCCAAAAACCTCATCGGGTTCCACATTTCCGCGGGGTTCAATATGAACCAATACATCATAAACATTGGGAATGGCCTTTTTTATTTTTTCTTCCACTCTACGGGCAATGTCGTGCGCCTCTGTCAATGGAATATCACCTTCTGCTTCCACATCCAGTGCAATTACGTGAAGGTAGGCCATTTTTCTTGCCCGGATACGGTGCGGGGCAGAAGCGCCTTTAACCTCATGAACTGCCTTGATGATCTTCCGGTATATCTCCTCATTTTCAACGCCATCCATCATTTCCATATTGGTTTGCATAAAGATCCTGAAAGCCACAATCATAATATAAATACTTACTCCAAAAGCTGTGATGACATCAATGACGGGCATCTTTAGAACAAACGTAAAAATCAGTCCGGTTAATACCGAGAAAGAAATCACTACATCATTTTGCATGTTCCTGGCGTTAGCAATCAGCATGGCACTTTCTATTTTTTTTCCAACCCGCTTTAAATAACCGGACAGTAAATACTTTCCGATGATTGAAACAATAATAACGTAAATGGCGAACGGCTCGGGGATAATCCGGTCAACGGGATAGATAAGCCGGTTTAGGGAAGTAATGGCCAACTGGGCACCGGCAAAGAAGATGATGAACGCCAGGACTTTTGTTGCAATAGTATCAGCTTTGTTGTATCCGTAAGGAAATTTGGGGTCGGGCGGGCGGGCGATGATGTGGGCGGTATAAAGCGTGACCAGCGAAGTAATGATGTCGCTTGCCGAATCCACACCGTCAGCCATCACGGCAAGGCTTCCGGCAATAAGGCCGGTGACGATTTTGAGCACCGAAAGCAGGGCGTTGCCACCAATGCTTATCTGCGAGGCCCTGATAATCTTTTTTTCGCGTTCGCCGATGGCCATGAGAAATGTTTTATTCAAAAATAAGAAAAGCTGTCAAACTCCCGGGAGAATGACAGCTTTAAACTCGTTTTCAAAAATATCTTATAACTGTTCTCCGAGGAACCTTTCGGCTTCAATGGCAGCCATACAACCTGTTCCTGCGGCTGTTACCGCCTGGCGGAAATGTTTGTCCTGGACATCGCCGGCAGCAAAGATGCCTTCAATGCTGGTTGCCGTTGAATCGGGTCTGGTGATCAGGTACCCGGTTTCGTCCATTTCCAGTTTGTCTTTAAAAATATCGGTGTTTGGCTTGTGGCCGATGGCAACGAAGAAGCCTTCAATATCAATCTTTTTTTCTTCCCCGGTCTTGTTATTGAAAAGGATTGCCCCGTTCAACGCCTTGGTAAACCCCTGTTCAACGCCAACAATTTCTTTCACTTCATGATTCCAGAGCAATTCAATATTGGGTGTATTGAAAACGCGTTTTTGCATGGCTTTTGAAGCACGGAGTTTGTCCCTTCGATGAATCAGATAAACTTTTCGGCACAGGTTGGCCAGGTATGTTGCCTCTTCGGCAGCGGTATCGCCACCACCCACAACAGCCACATCCCTGCCTTTGTAAAAGAAGCCATCGCAGGTTGCACAGGCCGAAACGCCTCCGCCTTTGAACCTTTCTTCCGATTCAAGGCCCAGATATTTTGCGGTGGCGCCGGTAGCTACGATCACCGTTTCCGCCAGCAGTTCATATCCGTCGTCAATGATCACTTTAAACGGGCGCCGGGAAGTGTCAACTTCCGCAACCATCCCCCAGCGTATGTCGCTCCCGAAACGGGAGGCCTGCTTTTTCATGTCTTCCATCATCTTTGGCCCTTCAACACCTTCGGGATAACCGGGGAAATTGTCAACTTCGGTGGTTGTGGTCAGTTGTCCGCCGGGTTCCATGCCCTCGTACATCACAGGTTTCAGATCGGCACGGGCAGCATAGATGGCTGCGGTATATCCGGCAGGGCCCGAGCCGATGATCAAACATTTCACTTGTTCCATTTCTATTGTTTAGTTTTCTTGATATTAATGAAGTTTCGTTTCTCAATAAAAGTGCCAACGGCAAAATAAATGATTTTTTCATTCTGATATGACAATCTGTCCGAATGTGAAAAGAGCTATGTAATCCATTTGAATAATTATCTTTCTATTGTCCCTGCCCTGAAGGGCGAGGCAACAGATAGAGATGATTACATTATTTCCCGTTAAACCATTCCGTCAAAGCATCATTCTACAACAATATATTTTACCTTTGCAAACCAATATTCAATACCATGAAAAAATTGTCTGTTTCGTTTTCAGTAATTCTATCCTTTTTATTGCTTTTGTCGGGGCTTTCAATATCCGGTACTGCCGTTGCCCAGTCAAAAAAGAAACAGATGATTGCAAAGGAAAAGATTGAGATGGATGCACTTGCTCTGGCTTTTGCCCAATGCAAACTGAATTTGTTACGGTATGAATCGGCGCATAAACCGAACAATAAAAACCTGGTAAAAGAACTTGATCAATTTGCCCGGATACAAAATAACCTTCACATGCAAATCTGGATAAAGTACCAGCATGATGAAAACAGCCGCGACAAACTGGAAAAGAAAAAGAAAATCGCAGAAAAAAAGCTGAGTGTCTGCATCAAATACCAGAATATTCTGGATGCCACGGCCAACGATCAAGAAAAATCAAAAACCGATAAAAAAGAATAAAATTTATTATCTTTGCCGCTGGAATTTTTCGGGGTGTGGTGCAGTTGGCTAGCATGCTTGCATGGGGTGCAAGTGGTCGCAGGTTCGAGTCCTGCCACTCCGACACTTAAAAGGTTTAAATAGTTGATATACTGTTTAAACCTTTTTTTATTGCCCGATATTTGCCCGACAATATTTGAAACCGGGCTATTTTCAAAGATTTTTAGTTTCTTATTATTTGGCTTTTGACTACATTAAAAAACAATTAGTTTTACAGTCAATTCTAAAACTCAAATTAAAATGAGAACATCTGCTATAATATTTTTGCTTTTCCTTTTCGGTAATACATTTGGACAAATTACAGATACTGACATAGTAAATTCTCTTTTAGGCAAGAAATTTTATGAGATTAATCCTCAGTTGGACAGTTTGGGGGTTTGGTATCATACACACTTCCCTGAAAAGATTAAAGAAAATATTAAAGTATATTCAATAGCTGATGGAGACGGAACTGTAAAGTTGTTCAAAATAAAAATTCAACTAAATATAATTTATGAAATTGTTATTAACTATCGACATGATAGCCGAGAACAGATTGAAGATGCAGAGAAGATAAAAAATGCATCTTCCTTTCACGTTGGGACATATTCCACTGATATGGTTTTTAAATTGGAATAATATCTTTAATTTTTGTTTACAACACTACTTTAAATGTACCCCCATGCCCAATAAATTAAGGGTTCTGAATAGTCCTTTTTGTTTTTTAAAGTATGTTTCAGGTATAAAAGGCCATATACTTTGCATGTTTATTTGATCCCCCTCCTAATTATAACTTCTTCCCAGTCTCTATGTCTTATATTTTTCCAAATTTTGTTATTGTAAATCTTTAAGGAATTAATCTCAAAAAGAATATATTATTACCAGTCATCAGTTTCACTTTCTAAAGGTTTGGAAATGAATCTTTCAGCATCTTCAATCAATTGAAGAGCATTAACCTCAGCTTCTTTTTTAAAATCTTTCCAATCTCTATCTCTACTCTTTTGATACCCTTTTTTGGCCACATGAGGCCAATTATAATCATAGGTTAAAAGGCCAAAACCAGTCTGGCCATTTACACTTGATATATGTATAAAATCTGTAATTATTATTTTGAATCTTCCATCTTTAATATAGATACTAATTAGATAATCGACATATCCAATGGTACAATAATGTGTAAGGCCTTTATATGATTTATATTCATGTAAATAACTACCTTTACCAATTAAGCTACCATCCTGTTCAAAATCATCAATTTGCAGAACCCTTTTAGAGTTTTTATATATTCCTGCAAACCAGTGCCTGGCTCTATTATAGATTTCTTTTTTACTTGCACCTTTAACTTGAATAACTCTTTCAAAAATTAGCGGGCCGGTTTTACCACTTATTATTTTTTCAATTTCTTTCTTTTGCAAAATGTAGGAGACCTGCCCTGATATAAGTTGAATATAATCCTTTGTGTCAGTAGAGACTTTCCCAATATATTTTTCTCCATCTTTCATTATTACTGTGTCCGATTGTGAGTAAGCTATACTTGCAACAACTATACAAAATGATAATAAAGTGAATCTTAAACTCATGGCTGTAAAGTTTATATATAACTTTAACAAAGCTACTTGTTTTATTTATAATTGCAAGAATTTACTAAGAATATCTTGCAGCTTCTTTAATTTTCTTGTCAAGTTCAGCTATAAAATCATTCCCCTTGTCATCAATTTGTATTTTGCTTAATTGTCTTGTAGCAAACCTTAAATCATAAGCTTGTTTTTTGCTTATAATACCGCTTTTCTGCCATTCTTTTACCTTGCTTAGTACATTGGGTTGTCCTAATTCCAAAACCGTGTACAGGGCTAAATTTTCAATAAATTGTTTTTTACTTCCTGTCGGTTTCATATTGATAAGTTTTGATTTAATTTTCTGTATTGCAAAATATTCATTTTCCCACCGCTTTACAAGATTGTTATAAAAGACCTCGTCATAAAGTAACCCCGCTGTTATTTTAGGCTTATTAAATTGCTTTCTTAGTTGCCTTTTAAATCTTAATTCAAACCTTAATACATTTCTGCTTTTGTACAGCTCCGGTATTGGTTGGCCTTTAACTTTTTGTTCATGCTCTTTACCATAAAAAACCAGTTGTCTTTTTTGATTATTATAGTAAAGTCCATTGTTTTGCTCCAATCGGTTGTAATATTGTGCCTCTCCCAAATAAGGATAATATACTTTTTCATCAAATTTCATGATGAGGTTTTGAGCAGCGTCAATCCTTGTTATGTTTGCAAGGTGAAAGGGTAAATGTAAACTATCACTTAACCTTTGAATTGCCATCCTTGCATCTCCTTTTGTTAATGTTTTAAAATTGTCTCCTAAATAATATTTACAAATACTGCTATCAGATATTTTTACTCTATTCTCTGTTACACTAACTTTAAGACTATCCAAATATCCATTTTTAAAATATCCAAATCTTGATTTTCCCTCACTTGTAATAGTGGTCAGGAATTTGTGAACTGTATTTAATAAATCGCCACCTTGTACATCTTCTTTGTACAGAATCATGTCTAAGTTATCATACATGGGTTACAAATTTGGGGTACAAAAACCATCTTAACATAAGAATAAGAGAAAGGGGAGCAATTACTCCCCTTTCTCAGCTGATAATCCCCCATTCCTTTTCTCGGTTACTGTTTTTGTAACCGCTTTTGCTCTCAGTCTCTCAATTTCATGATCTAACTCACCATCACAAAATAAATTCCAAAGGCTATTTGTGTCATTTCTCATTCCCCTTGCAATGAATATTTCAATAGTATTGATACCCCCCTCTTTAAAATCAGGATTGAATACAATAATGCAACCATCATTTGTTCCTTTAATATCGCCAAATGCAAAATTATTTTCAATGTCAGGACGTTTGATGCTTGTAATATTGCTACTGCCTTTGGTTATTGCCAAATCGGTTTTTTTGCCTTTCCATCTATTTGGCCGGGATACACAATTAAAAGACAATCCACCTACATTAAAACCTCTTTTATTGATTAGAAAACTTTCAAAAAAATCATATTCACCTGTCGAGGTTGTTACATCAAACCGGCTTTTTGCATCGGTGAGTTTTTGTCCTTTGTAATAGTCGGTAAAAATCATTTTTCACCTCCTTTCTGGCCTGTCAGTCGCTTTATTTCACTCTCAGGGTAGTAACGTCTATTTCCTATTTTTTTACCCTGTATGAGCCCAATTTTATCCCACCGCCACAAAGTTGCTGAACAAATTTTAAATTTTTCAATCACTTCATTTCTGGAATACATTTTTTCCTCATGCTTGCTTAAAACCGTATTGGCAGCCTGGTTGGCTATGCTTTGTCCAAATTCCATTAAATCGCCTGCATTTACTGTAATGTTAATGTCAGGATTTCCCTTTAAGAGTTTTTCTAATACCATTTCATCTATATTTTAAAATTAAAATTAAACTTTCATATAAGCCATTTATTATATACAGTTTGTCCTTACTTGTATCTGTATTATTTTATCGATTGTTACATTTTTAGGTAAGGTTACAACACATCAATCAAAAAG
>CAJVWU010000078.1 GCA_913009755.1 uncultured Bacteroidia bacterium | reverse complement strand
CTTGTTTGAGCTTTATATGGCTTTCAAACTGTTTTTAAAGGCATTATTGCCTAATCATATATTATCTGCCAAAAATATTGCATTCTAAAACAATGAAAAAAATTGAGTTCTCGGAGCGGATTCAAAACTCAATGATTCAACTAAAATCATTCAAATATAAAAAATCCGGGATTCTGTAATCCATGATGTGGAAGTATTTTCCGGAAAAATATTACCTGACCACCACCATCTTCTTTGTCTTTGTCCTGTTGTTAAAACACAGGGTATAATAATAAACCCCGTTGGGAAACCCGGCAGCTTCGTACGTGATCCGGTATTCGCCGGCAGACTGGTTTTTTTCAACAAGGACAGCCACCCGGTTCCCGTGCAGATCATAAATTTTTAAACTCACATATCCCGGTTTGGTTAAAATATAGGATATGGTTGTCTTTCCGTTAAACGGGTTCGGCCGGTTTTGCAAAAGTTTAAATGAACTGACATCCGGGTTTACCGTTTCGTTAATGCCGGAAACAAGGAAAGGGTCAAAAGCGTAGATGCGGTCTTTCCTGACTACCACGGCGGTTTTGTTAAATGCCTGGGTATTGTATGTCCAGTAGCCCTCTGCAGCCAGCGGAACCCAACTGCCGGCAAACCCGTTGTAGGCATAATAATTCTTTTTCTGGGCATCGCTTACCAGTCCAACCGTATCCCCGACCCAGTAATTTCCCATGTTGCCGGGTTGAATCTCAGAAAACTCCTGTTTCGTAAAATTATATACATGCATTGTTTGATCTTCTTTGAACATGAAGAAATTCCCGCCTGTCAAAGAACTCGAAAAAGCCGTATTGAGCAAGGTTAGCGCGCCGGTATTGGCATCATACAGAAAGGTTTCCAGTCCGTTGTCGGAAAAGGCAACCCCGATCCGTCCTTTTACATCAATATAATTTGCATGACTCGACATATTGAAAGAAACTTGCGTAAGCGAATCAATCAGCCCGGAATAAAACCAGCCCTCCCTGGCATCGGGTACCGGAGGGATAAAAGCAAAGAAATCATCTGTGAGATACGGGTAAATTGAATTATGATGCATTTCCAATTCAATGACTCTTGATTTGTTTGTCATCGTATTGTAAATATGCAATTTGTCATGGGTAAGTTCTTTTGATAAATGCCACATATTGACCGCAATAAATTGATCACCGATAATAAAATCGGTTGAAACGTCAAAAAAACCGTGGGCAAAATAAGCGCCATTCATGGGAGGATTGTACATCCACACTTTGGTTGAGTCAAAACCCAGTACAATATTATGAACACATTGTGGTGAGTGTCCTGCACCGTTTCCATCAACGAGGTCCGTACCGAGTTGATGAAATACTCCGTTGGCAGCATAATAAGAATAAAAACTTAATTCATTGGTTTCATAATTCAGATTGGATGTTGCTGCCACAGACCCTCCCAGTAAAAAGACCGGATAACCCGATTCCTCATTCGGTTTGAAATAATAGGCATCTTCTTTACTATCCCAGTTTCCGTTTGTTGTATTGTAGGCATAAAAGTTCTGATGCACAAAACCATCGGGTTGAAGCGTGTTTTTGACGAATGCCATAACCGTTTTCTCTTTATCCTTATCAGGAAAACTCCACAAACCGGTATGAAAATCAAAAGAGGTGGTGGAATCGATAGTAACATGCGAAAAGTGATTTGAGGCAGAACAGTATCCTGTCAGAGATACAATGTGTTTGTCAGTAGAGAACAGCCAGGTAACAAAGCCGTTTGCCATGGGATAATCCGTCATTGTGTAATTCAACCAGCCGGGATATCCTGCATTACTGTAAGAGGCGACATCGTGCTGCGGTAAGCTGTATGCCATATTGGTGACAATATTTTCCGGGTCGTTATGGTCGGGAATGATCATACCGATGTAATTATTGCCCCGTAAAAATATTATCGCGCCGTCATCATACGGGTGGGCCGGATAAAGATATTGCTGCCATTTACCAAGTTCGGCGTCAAAAACATAAAAGTGAGTGTAGGTGACAAAAAAAGCCGCCCTTCCAATGCAGCCATAACTGCAATGAAGTAGATCGTTATGGTGCGGGAAAAGCGGCGTGCCTTCATAACGTAATGTGTCATAACTTGAAGTGATCGAAGAATAACCGATGATGTATTCGTCAGTATAAGCGAGGATTACCCTGCCTTTTGCTTCCATTCCCTTGAATACCTGTTCGGTTTGCAGGTCAACGGTTGCCCATTTGTGGCTGTTTACATCAAAAAACCGGATGTACCTGGAATTCTTTTTGGCATATCCGATACAATCGTCGCCGCCTTCCAGAAATTGATTGCTAACCGGTTCGGCTCCGGTTGCCTGTTCCACCCAGGCCCCCTGGGCGTTTAAACCGGTTTGAGTAAATAAAAAAGGAAATAATAGCAGGTTTAGCAAAATAACATTTTTCATTATTGGTTGGTTTTTGGGTTGCACAATTAGTCTGTTTACAAAGTTAATCTGATATTTTCCATTTGTCAAGTAAAATGCAGGATTTTACCTGACGTTAATTTAACTTTCACAAGAGAAGGCCTTTTGTGCCTCGCAGAGGTATGGCGGCAGGGGAAGACTGACCCGCGGGGTGAAAAAAACCCGCCGTACCGGAGAGGTATGGCGGGTTTGATATTTTATCTCTTTCAGGAATTGTCCTTTCGGCGACTGAAGTCGCCGGTACGTTAGAGTCCAAGCTTTTTCCTGATCTGTTTCGGAATGGCATCTTTGTGAACAGCAATGCCTATGGTCTGGAGTTTTACATACGCTTCGGAGGCATAGAAATAACCGTCATACTTAGTGCCTTCGGTGCCCCACGAGTTTTTCACTTTGTAATATTTATTGCCATCCTGGTCTTTGGCCATGCCGATGATGTGCATGCCGTGATCATCCGTTACGAGGTAATCATCATAATGCTGCTGGCGCATTTCGGGGGTAATGGTTTTTTCTTCTTCCGGTCCGTTGAAGCTGTACAATGCTTTTTGTTTTTCTTTTTTGGTCAGCGTTTCCCATTTTTCCTTTTCCGTGCCGGTGAGGTCAGGTTTGGTTTCATCGGGGATGATGGCTACACCGTTTTTCCACGAAAACCCTTTGTCGCTTACATCGGCGCCCCAGGCAACCGAATACCCGTTTTCAAGGGCATTGTCAATAATCTCCATCATCTCGTCAAGATGGACATTCCAGATGGGCGCCCACAACCAGTTGTCAGGGATTTCAATAGCAAACTCCTTGTAATAAGGACGTTTCATGTAAGAGGTCAGTTCAACATAATTATCCGGGTTGAAGCCGGTCATATCGGCAAATTTCCTCGGTGTGTATTCCACTCCTTCGTAAGTGAAATTTTCAGGAAGGTCACCCAAATAGGTGTCCACTACTTTATCGAACCCTTCATGCCAGACAGTGGTGAGCTTTCTGTTTTTGTTTTTAACAATGGCTTCAACATAAGATTTCAGTACTTCATCCATTTCCCCTTGAACGGGCAACTTTTCACCGTAATCCAGTCCGTTGTAAACACTGTCAGGAACCATGCCATACAGTTTCCAAACGCGGAATACATCCGTAAATTCAGCCCCTGAACCAAAAGTCAGGTTACCATGCAGCCTGACGTATTTGATGGCTTTGTCGGAATAAGTGTGGTTTACACAAAACATTTCCGACAGGTCATACTCTTTACCGCTGATGCGCATCAGTTCGGATTCGATGAAACTTAATCCCGAAAAACTCCAGCAGGTACCCGAGCGGTACTGGTTTTTTACGGAGGTATGCGGAATGATAATTTCATCCGTAAAAACATACCCTTTCTCTTTTTTGGTTTTTGTTGTGTCCTGGGCCATGGCCGAAGTTCCCATAAAAAGGACAGCCATAAACAGCCATAAAATTGATTTCATTTTTATAAAATTAAATTGGTTTAAATGTCAAAATGAATTCCCTGTGCAAGCGGCAGGTCTTTGCTGAAGTTCACCGTGTTGGTCTGGCGTCGCATGTATATTTTCCATGCATCCGACCCCGATTCGCGTCCGCCGCCGGTGTCTTTCTCGCCACCGAAGGCCCCGCCGATCTCGGCACCGGATGTCCCTACGTTCACATTGGCAATACCGCAATCGGAACCGGCATAAGAGAGAAAAGTCTCGGCTTCGCGCATGTCCATTGTAAAGCATCCGGATGATAGCCCTTGCGGCACGTTGTTCTGTATCTCAATGGCATTGGTAATGTCGCCTTTATATTTAATCAAATAAACGATGGGGGCAAAAGTTTCTTCCTGTACGATGGAATAATGGTTTTCTGCTTCTGCAATGCAGGGGACCACATAGTTGCCCGATTCAAACCCGTTCCCTTTAAGTACCTGTCCGCCGAACAAGACTTTCCCCCCCTCTCTTACAACTTCTTTCTGTGCAAACAGGAAAGCTTCAACGGCACTCTGGTCAATGACAGGGCCTACAAGTGTATGGCCGTCTAACGGATTGCCGATTCGCGGTTCGATATGTTTGTAAGCAGAAATAAATTTGTCGCGTACTTCATCATAAACATCTTCGTGGATGATGATCCGGCGTGTGGAAGTACAGCGTTGACCTGCCGTACCAACCGTTCCGAAAACGGTGGACATGATGGCCATCTGCATGTCGGCACTTGGGGTGATGATTACAGCATTGTTGCCTCCCAGTTCGAGGATGGTCTTGCCGAGGCGTTTGCCAACGATGCCGCCCACACGTTTCCCGACGGCTGTGGAACCCGTGACCGAAAGCAACGGAACCCGTTTATCGGCCAGGAAGTTGTCGCCCATCACCGAAGATCTGGCGACCACGAGGTTGAAAACACCTTCGGGGACGTTGTTCTTTTTCAACACATCCTGAATGATGTGCATGGTGGCAATGGCCGTTAACGGTGTCTTGGAAGAAGGTTTCCACACCACAACGTCACCGGCAATGGCAGCGAGGGCCGTGTTCCATGCCCAGACAGCTACCGGGAAGTTGTAGGAGGTTACCAACCCGACAATTCCCAGCGGATGGTATTGCTCCGAGAGGCGGTGGTCAACGCGTTCCGACTGCAGGTTCACGCCGTTGATCAGGCGTGCCTGCCCCACGGCAAAGTCGCAGATATCTATCATCTCCTGGACTTCACCCAGCCCTTCCTGGTAGATTTTGCCCATTTCGTAAGTGACCAGCGCGCCGAGGGAATCTTTGCTTTCACGCAGGGCCAGGCCGATCTGCCTTACAACCTCTCCGCGCAGGGGAGCCGGAACTTTGCGCCATACTTTAAAAGCTTCCTGTGCTTTTTGCATCACCTTTTCATAATCGTCCATGGTGGCGTTTTTTACGCTGGCGATCTCTTTCCCGTCAATGGGGGAGACGGAGGATGTGACAGCGCCTTCGGTTTCGAACCATTGGGTTCCGGTGCAGACCCCGGTATTCAATTCTTTGATTCCGAGTTTTTTGAGGATAGTCCCGGTGTCAATAGGTTTGCTCATTTTATTCTATTTAAGATTTGGAGATTAAAGTTTATTTGATCGAAGGCACAAATGTATAAAATTGCATCAAGCGAGCTGCGGAATTGAAATCAAATTACGGGAAGTACGTAAAAAATAAACCGGTTTTTTTGCAGCAGGGGATTGATGGTTTTGGCAGATTTTAAAAAGTTGGTTAACGGAATATAGATACTGTCAGTTAAAGCACCCGGATTGCAAATCCGGATGAGCAGGGTATTATTTATAATTTAAAATTAATTGGGAGATTGAATAAAAAAGATATCTGTTTCCCTTTTTGTTCTGCCGGTTTCCATTTAGGCATCATTTTTACTACTCGAATTGCCTCATTATCTAAATCTTCACTTACACTTTTTTTGATCATTATATTACGTATCTCACCTGATTTATCTACAACAAAAGAAAGAATTACTTTTCCTTCTATTTTAGCTTTTCTTGCTTTCCGGGGATAATTAATATTGTTACTTAAAAACTCTATCAATTTCGATTCTCCACCTGGGAATTCAGGAAGATGGTCTATTACACAAATTGTATCTATTCCATTTGTTTGATATTCAATATCATCCAATATAAACTTTTTATACCCTTTATTCTGTCCATAATTTGAGTTCAATCCTATTAAGGTTATAAATATGAGAACAAGCCAGATTGTTTTCAAGATGAATTTTATTTTTATTTGTTAATAGTATTAGCAAATTTATCTATTTATTTTATACCTCCTCGCCAAAAACCGCCATTTTTTGTAAATCCTTGTTTAGGGTGAAAGAATCCGGAAAACTATGGATTAGTTTTGTAGGAACTCATTTGAATAACTCAAATCTAAACTGACCAAGCTATGAAAAAGTTACTGCCATTACTGATACTGCTGATGTTCGTCCCGCCTGCTCCCGCACAAATGTTCTGTGCTTCCAATGAAACACTGAAAACAAATACAGGGTCAACCATTCCGGTTACTGAAATATTTACAGGTAACACAGGTACGATCCTTGTTTTCTGGGAACTGAATGACCCAAAAAGCGATAACAATCTTGAAAATCTCAATGAGGTATGGAAAGAAAAACTTAAACCTTACGGAATAAACATGGTTTCGGTATATATTGACAAGTCGGGAAACTGGCTGGCTGTTCAGCCTTATGTTTCAGGCAAGGGATGGGAGTTTGACACCTATTATTGATGTGAATGGAAAATTTAAAAGAGCACTGTGTATCACGGAGACACCTTACACCATTTTACTCGATGGTGAAGGAAACCTCAAATGCCGGTATCCCGGTTACTGTTCCGGTGACGAAAACCAGATTTGTGACAAGATCATTCATTGCCTTGAAAATAACGGGACGCTGGCTGATCTGTAGAAACCGAACGGAGATCAGATAAAAATATTTTCACCTGATGAAAGGTTTCTTTTCGGGCATATTATCTTTCTCATTCCGGACTCAATTGACACTTTATGGGATTTACAGAGTGGATTTGTGAAGCAGTAAAATCCCTGTTAGTTTAAAGACCCGGCGCGAACTGCTGCCTTGTACTCAACAGGTGTTTTGTGTGTCATTTGTTTGAAAACCCTGTAAAAGCTGGCTTTCGAATTGAACCCGGCATCATAACCCAGCTCGTACATTTTTTTTGACAACTCCATCGGGTTTGCCATCATCCGCTGCACTTCTTTAACCCTGTAGGAATTGATCAGCTCAAAAAAGTTCATTTTCTGGAATTGATTAATGACGGCCGAGAGCTTATGTCTGCCTACGCCAAGTTTTTTCGACAGGTCTTCCAAACTGAGGTCCGGATCGAGAAAAGGTTTTTCTTTTTCAAGAAATTCGACGACCCGGTCGTTCAGTTCGGAGAGTTCTTTATCGTTTTGAGGCAGGAGGAATCCATCACCGGGTGCATCCCCGACAGATTCTTTCCCAACCAATTCACCTTCATCTGCTTTTGCCGGAAGGACTTCTGTGGCCTCATCCTTTGACAGTTTAAAAACCTCCGGCGATCGCAAAGTTAAAATGCTTAACCAATAAATGATGGCAACGAATATCAGGTAAACAAACACAAAAAGGTCAACACCGGTGCTGAGCCCCCTCTTTTCGAATTCGTTGCCCACGATGCCAACACACCACGCTGAAAGTGCCATGATCACACCTGTCCTGTAGCCTGAAATGATCTTTTCATTCAGGGATGACCGGAGATTGACCACACGCTTTTTATAACGATTGATTATGATGAGTGCCAGCACACTATACACAATTCCCTGTAACGAAATTACGTCACTGCCAATCAGTTCAATTATATGGTAATATCCGCTCCCTTCGTTAGTAATTGACACTTTTTCTTCAGCGGTTTTTAAAAAAAAAAGGAATATTAAGCGCTATGCTGATAAACATCGGTAAGAAATGCAATATATCCTTTCGGTTAAACTTTTTGTGGAAAGAAAAAAGATATTTTACGGAAAGGTACAACAGGGGAAACCAGGCAAATAACAACTGGAAGAACACCCTGATAAGATGAGGAAAACGGTTATAAATCCCTACCGATTGCAGTGCAAAAACGGCAAGAATGACCGCCCACAAAAGAGTCAATGTTCCAAGAAGCCGGTTGGAAAGCCGGTTGGTTTTAACATTAAATAAAAATAATACTTAATATCAGCCCCTGGATAGCTCCAACGTAATACAGCGTATTTAATACAGATTCAAAAGTGATCACAACCCCGAAGTTTTTGTCATTTTCAAAAATAACAAAAAAGCAGGTGATATGGTGATGAGTTATTTTTTGTCCAAAGCGAAGAATTGAGACTAAATAGCGAAGAATTGAGACTAAAATTTTTTTCGTGATGGTAATTTTGCAGCCGTTATTGAATTTTAAAAAGGATTAAGAATGAAACGAAACAAAATGAACACAGGATTAACATGGATGCTTGTATTTGCGCTCAGTCTTTTTAGCAATATGATGTTTTCGCAACCGGAAACTGCTTCCAGGTCAGGGAAAAAAGAGGTTGCAACCCTTTCACAGATGAAAAAACAAACCGGAAATCAGTCTATGATGGCAACTAATGACTCTGCATGGATCCATTATGACGATATGGATAATTATGATTCATGGGGTTTTTTGATTTCGGGAGAGGAATATGATGTTGTTGCCAAATGGGACCCGCAAGACCTCACCGACTATGATGGCTGGAAGATCACCAAGATCAAATTCATTGTTGTCAGTAATTTACCGGATTTGTGGGTTAAAATATGGCAGGATACAACCTTTACGGAGATCTACAGTAAAGCGGTTGATAGTTACAATGTTAATACATGGACGGTGGTTCCCCTTGATTCCGCCGTACAGATTGATGTAACAAAGGAATTGTATGTTGGCTACCATGTTGACATGACCTCATGGCCATCCGGGGGTTTTGTAACCGCTACTGACGATGGCCCTCCGGAAGACGAATACGGGAACCTGTTTCGCTGGAATGGCGCATGGTATTCCTTATATAATAACCACAATCTTCAGGTATTTATCGAGGGTACCCTGAACGCTGATTTTGAAGCCGATACAACAGTAATCTGCACAGGCAGCACGGTTAATTTTACAAACCTTTCGACCCTGGCAGAAAGTTATAGCTGGACGTTCGAGGGAGGAATCCCTTCTTCCTCAACCGATGAGAATCCAAGCGTCACCTATTCAACTCCCGGTGTGTACGATGTTACTCTCGAGGTTACCGGGAGTGGTGATACGGATACCGAATACAAGCAGGATTATATCCACGTTCTTGATATTCCGGGACAGGCCGACACCCCTTCGGGAGAGGACTCGATATGTACCGGACAGAGTTATGTATATACGATAAATCCGGTACTCTATGCACAGGATTACGAATGGGAGATCAACCCTGCCGCTGCAGGCACCCTTACTCCTGATGACACGACCGCTACACTGTGGGTTGCCGATGACTGGACCGGTTCTTTTACAATCAGTGTAAGGGCAACAAATATGTGTGGGGACGGGAACTGGTCGGATGATTTTGCAGGCACCGTTTTTCAGAGTCCGACGGTCTTTACCCTTGAAGGCGGCGGCGGATATTGCCTTGGTGGAGATGGTGTGGAAATAACCCTGGATGGATCAGAGACAGGAGTCAGCTATGAATTGTATCTGGATGGTGATCCGACAGGTAACATTGTTGATGGGACAGGTTCTGAAATCAGTTTTGGTTTTGTCACCGACGAAGGTTATTATACCGCTGTGGCATCGAATGATATTTGCAGTTTTAACATGGAAGACCAGGTTCAGGTAATCATTCTCTTCCCGCCACTTGAGCCGGAAACGCCAACCGGGCCGGATGCGATTTGCGATGAGGCCTCTTCCGACTATCAGAGCGACGGATCGGAAGATGCCGATAGTTACGTTTGGGAATTGTCACCCCAGGAAGCCGGAACCCTTACATTTGACAGTCTGACAGCCACAGTGGAATGGAGCACTGATTTTAACGGGCTGGCTTACCTTTCGTTGTATGGCGTAAATGATTGCGGCGATGGAAATCCATCCGAGGCTCTCGAAATCAGCGTGGGTTCGCCCAACCCGGTAATCGAAGGTGAAGACCTTGTATGTGACTGGAGCGAAGAAAATTACCTTGTTGAAGATAACTCCGGAAGTTCTTATTTTTGGGAAGTTTCAGGAGGAAGTATTTCTGACGGGCAGGGGACAAGTACAGTGTTCATTGCCTGGGAAGGCGAAGGCGCCGGCAGTCTGGTGGTAACCGAAACCACTGCTGACAGTTGTGTGGGAACTTCCGAGGTTTTTGACGTGAATATTGATAATTGTACGGGGATCGGTCAAAAAAGTGTTGACCAGTGGCTGAAGGTTTTCCCCAACCCGGTTGCCGGTGATGCGTTTACGGTAATCAATTCAAGCGGTCAGCCGGTTGTCATCAAACTCTTCGGGCTTGACGGCAGACTGATCCTCGAAGAAAAGCTCGGTTCGGAAAAAGCTGTTGTTGGTCTGAATGGTGTTCCCGCAGGGATTTATATTCTGTCGGCCAGGTTCCGGGATAACACCCTGGTATTTAAAAAGATGGTTCGGGAATAACCCTTGATTTGCATGATTCGTTTTTATCGGTATCAAACATATCGGTGGTTATCCATTTTGCTGCGCCGTCATCTATGTTTTGATATACGTGAACAAAAACATAATTACCGTCTTCGATAGCCCTGATAATTCTAATATCCATTTCTTTTGTCCTTTGAAGGAAGCCCTCAAAAAAATCCATAAAACCCCGGACGCCGTCTGTTACACCCGTGCTATGTTGCGTGTAGCGGTCACCGGAATATTTTTTTACTACTTCTATTTTTCCATCCCGTATTCCTTCGAGATAGAGTTTTTTGGCGTTTTCCAATTTATTGCTCATTTTTCTTTGTATCACAAATAATTTGATAAATAAAAGATTCAAAAAAATGATTGTCTATTCCACTTTCTTCACACCCGGTACTTTCCACGTTCCATCCAAAACGCTCTCCTTCGGCCAGTATAATCGTAAAGTCAAATTGGTTAACCCTTCCTTGGTTGATGGCAACCAGTTGGCCGTTTTGTCTCCTCCCGGATCGGTATTTTGAATATAAATATCCAAAGAGCCGTCCTCATTAAAATTGAGCTTATCCCTGTCGCCAATGGCAAACCGGTTGATCGGGTTGGCGATCAAAAAGTCCTTGCTGTTGTATGCCGTGAGTGACCAGAAGGCATTTACCGGGGGAAGTGAATCTTTGTCGAAATGTATCACATATTTATTGGTACCCAAAATCGTGTTCCCTTCACTGTCCATAGTGGTGGACGGGTAAATGGCATCTTTGGCTAAATTGGCGCCCAGGCCAACAAAAGCGACTAAATCGGTGGAATACATCCAGTAATTCACGATGGGAACTCCGGGATCTTTTTTTCCTGTAGCCTTAGCCACCCAGTCTTGATGAACCACTTCAGGAACAGCATTTAACTTTTTCTTTAATTCCGGAGAAAAATCATCCATCGAAAACTTTTTTCCTGCAACAATCCCGATGGATTCCATCTCTTTGATTAATGGCGCATCTGCCTCTGCCGGAGGATTGTCCACCATTAATTCGGCAAGCTTATTAAAATAATCTGTAATTGACAAAGCACGTGTGGCATCCACGGGTACTATCTTTTTAACCTCCTCACTAACTTTGCCCAAAGGAGGGGTATAACCGGTGCGGTATTTGCTTAAAGGGACAAGGCTCAAGCCATCCTGAAAAGCAGCCACCACAGTAGCACCGTCTTCGGCGCTGTTTACCTGGGTACGGCCGATCAGCCATACCCTGTTTGTCGGCGCTTTGATTTGTCCCATTCCTGCAGGAACATCTCCTTTCCAATGAGACCCGGTTAATAAGAAAGTATGCGCACCGGTGCCGGTGGTTCTGGTCCCGGGAGAGGAGAATACATTGGAATACGCATCAAGAAGCGGCATCAGGTAATATCTGTCGGATGCCGGAACAGTAAACACAATGGGTTCTGCCTTTAAGTCAATCCAGGCCATTGAATAGTAGGTATCAAGATTGGGTTTTACGATGGCAGTAAATTTATCGTCCGGGAATTGCCTGTTATTACCAATTTGATTGATCGGGGCAAACATGCCGGCAGGTTTCTCATAATTGGTGGATACTTTTTCGGTATAATCCATCAAGATCATAGGATATCCGTACACATAGGCCTTGCGGGCTATCTCAACAAATTTTTCATTGGAAACCGCGTTCTCTTGTGATGCTGATTTATTGGTTGAATTTCCACAAGATGTAAAAAATGCCATTAGTAAAATCAGGCTTGAAATGGTGATCTGTTTCATTTTAATTCATTTAAATAATTAATATTTCTATCGGAATAAGTCAATTATTACCACTCCTCAGTGAATATACAAAAATTAAGCTCAAACCCGGGATGGCGAGACCTCACCAGATATTACGGATAAATTAAAGTGGCTTTCATTTTTATCATTGCATTTTAGCTATCCGGCTATAAAACATTTTATCCAGTAAGCTTTTGGGTAAGCGGGCCAGCCAGGAAATGGTTTTTGCATCACCGGCATAGTAGTACGCTTTTGGTTTTTCTACGGTTAATGAATGGGCCACTATTTGGGCAATTTTTTCTGCCGGGATGCGTGGAGTTTCTTCAATAATTTTATTGCCGTATTTGATTAAAGGAGTATAAAGTTTAGATATTTCAGGGTCAATTTTACTTTTTGTTCTCTCTTTATACTTTTCTTCTTTTTGCCAAATTTCAGTCTTAACATGCACCGAAGCAATCAGGATAACAAAAATGCCGAACATTTTAAGTTCAACGCGAAGGGAATCAGAAATTGCACGGACAGCAAACTTGGAAGCAGCATAAACACCTGCCCCGGGAAAAGCAACGAGGCTCGTGCTGGAACCAATATTGACTATCCTTCCTTTTCCATTTCGAAGCATAGGCAGAAAGGCTTTTGTTGTGGCCATAAGCCCTACCACATTTATATCCATCATTTTTTTTATATCCGATACCGGAGTTAATTCCAGTGGCCCACCTCGTCCGATTCCGGCATTGTTAATCAAAGCATAAAGATTGCCGCCCGTTTCTTCTTCAACTATTTTTGCTGCCGCCTGGATTGATTCATTATTATTAACATCAATAATAACAGGGGTTAAAAGATTCGAAGCTTCCATTCAAAGCTGTTCACCATCAGCTTTTTTTCGAACGCCGGCATAAACTTTGAATCCCAATTTGTCGAGATGCAGTGCACATGCTTTTCCAATACCGCTTGATGTTCCGGTGATAACAACTGTTTTGTTTTTGCTCATTTTAATTTACTTATTTATCAAATTATTATTTTTCTCAAGTTATTACAAGATCACTGATTAGTTAAGATATGTTTAACTTATGGTACAAATGTAGGCTTGCCATTGTTATGTTTTAGTATTAATATCTTGGTAATAATGGTTAAAATTATGGTTTGTGCCTATCTTTGCCCTTATGAAAACAGAAGACGGCAATAACAGTAAAGACATCAAGGCATTTTTGGAGTCTATAAATCTTTCACAGTATCAAAAACACAAGGATTTTCACATTTTTAAATTCACAGACCACATAGATGAATTACCAAAAAAGGTATCATCCCAAAAATATGGGTTCTTCCGGATAATCTCCACAAAAAATCATGAGGCTGATATTCGTATTAACGAAAGGCGGTTTAATGCTTTTAACGAGCACGTGAGCTTTATTGTGCCGGAACAAAGGGTGTCCGTAGATACACAGAGGATAGATAAAAATGGAAGCGGGTATATGCTTCTTTTTACACCGGATTTTTTGCGATTCACTTTTTCAACTTTTGACTTGTTTCAAAAATTTCCCTTTTTCAACCTGAATAACTCACCGGTTTATTTTATTAAAGAGGCGCGAAAGGATTTTTTTATTAACCATCTGGAAAAAATCTATAATTATTTTATCGAATTCAATAGCGATAATTTGGAAATAATCAGGTCGTATGTTATTATCATGCTATTTGAAGCAAAAAAGTTGTTTTTTAATCATAAAGTTGAAAGCGTGGCCAATTCGCGTGCTGAAGAACTTACACTTCAGTTTGAGAATTTGATCAAACAAACAAAACAAAAAAAAAGGATTTAAGCTTTTACTCCGATCAGTTAAACATCAGTACCATTTACCTGACAGAATGCGTTAAAAAAGCAACCGGAAAAACAGCAAAGCAAATCGTGACAGAGTATTTAATTCTGGAAGCCAAATCGCTTTTACTTCATTCCGTCCTGACGATTATCGATATTGCCTTTAAACTTGGCTATAACGACACTTCTAATTTTATCTCTTTTTTTAAAAAGAACAGCGGCTATACCCCTAACCGGTTTAGAAGAACACAAAAAACCGTTAGTAAATATGTAAAGCAATGAATTTCAGGGTTCTTCACTAACCAAAGGGACTAAAGTCTGATGTGGACAACAAATGTTTCAAAAAACATACCGTCCCCACAATTTCTGTATGGTTGTAACCCATTTATTGCAACATCCGGGGGTAAAATTTATTGAATTTAACGACTTATGGTTATTTTAGAAAAATCCTTTGTGCTTTCTTAGTGTCCTGGTGCCTTCGTGGCAGAAATAATAGCCACCAGGACTGTAGAGTAGAGTGAAAGGAAAAGCGGTAATGGGTTACACCTCAAGTGCAGACCTTTTCCTTTCAGCCCCCTCGTCAAACCACCATTTTTTTATTTCTTAATTATTTTTCCGTAGAACTTTTCATGATTACTCAAGTTGAGAATTACTAAATAAACTCCGGGTTTCTGGTTTTTCAGATTTATTCTAAAATCATTGCCAATCAACATTTCTATGTTTTTCGTTAATACAATCTTTCCAAAAATGTCGGTAACCATAACGGATTTGATTTTTGTATTCGGATCAGATAAGCTTATCATCACATCACCAAAAGTGGGGTTTGGATAGATGAATACATCATGTATTTCCAACCGGTTTTTCACTCGACCAACCGTAATATCGCAGTTCTCATTTCCAAATATGGGAATCCCGTTTTCGCCGTAACAGATGAACTCTGACCAATTCTCAAAAGGGTCATCCATGGATTCAAATAAACCTCGCTCATGCCCTACCCCTTCTATCATCCAGGTGCAATACCAACTATCAGCAAAATTAAACCGTTTTCTATATTCACCTCCGATGAATACAGAGTCTATTGATTCGATTACTTTTCCAAAATAACAGATGGAAGAATATAATGTATCACCTACATCAAGTGTAAAATCCATTAACAGGCCCGCCGAATCCCACCATGATACGTAACCGTAGGTCTTTCCATTCTCAGTTCTGACACCTCCCCTGAAAACTCCGCTATAATCATATTCCCAGTTACATATTGTATCCCATGGCATAGTAGGTTCTTCCCAGTAATGACCTTCCTCGTATATCTTATAATACTCCTTTCCATTTTTTACTTCAGTTCCATCAATATAATAGATAGAGTTATGAAAATAAATACAAGATTCATCGTTATGGTTTCTTTCAATTCTCCATACGGATGTGGTATCAACAGGAATTGGGATGATTTCCTGAGCAGCTAAACTCATTTGAGACGCTAATAATAAAAACAGGGTTAAATTTTTCATAGTGATTTTTTAATAGGGCTGACAACTCATTTTATCGCTTTCAAATATACACTTAACACCCAACTATTCCTAAAATCCAAAAAGATATTGTTCATTTTCCAACTTCCGTTAATGATCATTCTGAACAATCACCCGCTTGACCTGAATGCGCCCATTGACTTTCACCTTCAAAAGATAAAGCCCTGCCGGAAGCCCCTCAACGTTGAAATTAAATTCCCTGGCGCCCCGGTTCAGGTATCCGTTGTAAATGGATTTAACCAACCGGCCTTGTGTGTCGGATAAAGACAGGGTGACTTTGCCTGCCTTTTCCTGATAGAAAGAGACAGTGGCTTTACGGAAAACGGGATTGGGCTTCACCGTCAGCGGCGCCGGGCAGACGATGACTTCCGGGTGAATGCCTGTGGTGGTCGTATCTTCGGTAATGGTGACCAGTTGGTTCCCGAAAGTCTGTCCCAATTTCTGTACTATACCCGACGGCCAGAATACGGTGATGCTGTCCACGGAATAGACGCCGTTGATGCCGAAATGGAGGCGAAGGTTGCTGAAATCGTGAAAGCCGCCGCTGGGTAACATATTACGGGAAATGTGAACTCCGCTGAACCACACGTCCACTTGCGCACCGATGCCGTTGGGATTGGAGACGATGCCTTTCAGGTCAACCATCAGATAGGTACCAGGACAGTTGGTGTTTTTGAAAAGGTTGTATTTATCTATATGGCCGGCTGCAAAAAAATCCATCGCGCCGTCCTGATTGTAATCGGCCCAGCCCTGGCCAAAGTAATCACCGATAAATTCACCGGAGATGCCCAGCGACGGGGCCACTTCCGTAAAAGTCCCGTTGCCGTTGTTTTTCAGCATGGTGTTGCTGTAGGAATAAAAATCGTGGTGGGATGAAAAAATATCAAGCCAGCCGTCGTTGTTGTAATCGGTGAAAGCGGTGGTGCGGGTGTCGTTGTGCCCCGTAGTACCCGAAGAAACCGAGATGTCTTCAAATGTGCCGTCGCCGTTGTTTTTGAACAGCTTGCAGGTCAGGTCCGAGTAGCTGCCCACATAGATGTCCACAAAGCCGTCGTTGTTGAAGTCGCCCACATCCAGCGCATGCCCGCCCTGCGGATATTCCACGCCCGCCTGGGCAGTGACGTCGGTGAAAGTGCCATCGCCGTTGTTTTTCAGCAGGGTATTCGGGTTGTCGCCGTACGTTGTCCAGTAGATGTCCATGTTGCCGTCGCGGTCGTAATCCAGCACGGTCACACCCCAGAAATCGGGCAAGGGGGAAATGACCTCTGCACTGCTGAATGTCTTATCGCCGTTATTGTAAAGAATGGACAGGTTGTTCCCGGCAACCGAAAGCAGGTCGGTCAGGCCGTCGTTGTCAAAATCGGCAATGTTGTAAACGGCTGCATTGGCAATGCCTGAAGAGGCGGTAATGTCGTTGAAAGTACCGTCGCCGTTACTTTCGAAAAGGTATTGTGTGGAGGAGCGTGTGCGCAGGATCAGGTCGTTGTATTCGTCGCCGGTGACTTCGGCGATGATGATCTTGTTGGCGCCCAGGCCGCCGAGTCCTGCCGATGCGGTGATGTTCGTAAAATGGTCGCCGACATTGCGGAAGAACCAGAAACCGTCGCCTTCCTGGTTGGAGATACCCAGGTCGGGGTCGCCGTCGCCGTCAATGTCGCCCCAGCCCACAGCGTGTCCCAGCCCCGTCATCCCGGTGATGCCCATGGCAGGCGCCACATTCTGGAAACTCTGCTGCGCCGTAAGGTTAACGACAAGCAAGACAATGAGAAAGGATAATGCTGCTTTCATTTTTGTTGGTTTTAAAAAACGAGAGCAAGTTAACAATTTCCGGCCATTCCTGGGCTAAATTTTATTTTGATGTGCTACGAAAAATAATTAGCGAGTCTAAAGAAGAAAAAGTCCCTGTCTCTGGCACCTTGGTTTGATGAAATAAACTTTTGGATTTTACTGTTTATACCTTCTGCCAG
>CAJVWU010000077.1 GCA_913009755.1 uncultured Bacteroidia bacterium | reverse complement strand
TTGCAGAGCATATAAAATTTGTTATCAACATTATATGGTTAATAAAAAACATATATTAGTTGCTACATTTATTGAAAAATATCGCATAAACTATTGGCTAATTGCTAATTATCGAAGTAAAATGCGTATAAAAACGTGTGTTATTAATAGCATTAATTTCATAAGGTTCCAGATGTATTTTAGCACATGCAAGTGTGTCAAAAGCATGCTCTATAGTTCGTGCACTTGGAATGGGAATCACATTTTGTCCCTGAGCAAGCTCCCAGGCTATTGTTACCGCATAAGGAGAAACACCATACCTGGCTCCTATTCGCCGTAGAAGCTTATTTTCACCAAGTTCTTTGCTAAGCCATCCACCCCACCGGATGATAGGCCAGAAATCCGATTTGTTGTTCAGAACAATATTCCACTACGAGGTTCGTAATGGATTCCCGGAAAAAAGGATTCAAACGATTTTGAACTGTAGTTATCTGTGCAATCGAATTAGCGATTCTAATTTGTCCCAGGTCCACATTGGCAATGCCAATCCAACGTATTTTCCCTTCAGATTGAAGTTTAATGAGCGCGCCAATACTTTCTTCAAAAGGCACATTTGGATCAGGGACATTCAACTGGTACAGATCAATTCGTTCCACACCTAAAGCACGAAGGGATTGTTCACAAGCAAGTCGTAATTGACTCGGCCGGGCATCAATTTCCCAACGTCTTTTGTACCTCCATCGCCCACCTTTTGTAGCGATCACGATATGATCACGTGTACCACTCCAGCTTCTCAATGCTTTCGAAAAAAGGCGTTCATTGTGTCCAATTTCATCATCACGTGCACCATAAACATTTGAAGTATCAAAAAGTGTAACTCCTGCGTCAAGCACGCTATGAATAACCCGAATTGACTCTCGTTCACTCGGTCGCCCTATTTCTGAAAGAGGCATTCCGCCAAAACCGACCGGGAAAATATAAGGAGCACCCGGTCCCAACAGACGCTTCATCAACTTTTGATTACCTGATTTGACTCGTGAGGATTTCATTGGATAGAACGATGTTTGATTCCAATACAGAATTTCCTGAATCTTCAAAGTTAGAAAAATAATTTTGGATCAAGTGGATAAAAAACTATTTGAATAATAAAAGAAAGTTCAAAAAAATTTGTTTTTTTAAAATATTGAGTAAATTTGTTGCTCAATCTTTGTGCTGTTTTTGTGTAACATGTTGAAAAACAGAAAAGAAACAAATAAGCATCGAACTGATTATTAGCTAAAAAAACAACTAAAAACGATTCTGTCCATGCTGGAAACCATCATTACATCCAGAACCAGGATACACTTGTTGCTTAAATTCTTTTTGAACAGCAACAACAAAGCATGGCTTCGCTCCCTTGAATCTGAGTTTGAAGAATCAAGTAATGCCATCCGTCATGAATTGATTCGGATGGAAAAAGCAAAGTTGCTTATTTCTTTCCCACAGGGTAACAAAAAGATATATCAGGCCAACACACATCACCCTTTATACCCTGAAATTAAAAGCCTTTTAATGAAACATTTTGGGTTGGATAAAGTAATAGAAAGGGTTACAATAAAAATAGGTAATCTTGAGGAGGTATATCTCGTAGGAAAATTAGCACAAGGTCAGGATAGCCGGCTAATTGACCTTTGGATAGTGGGTGTTGAAATTGATAAAACTTTTTTATTGGAAATTATTGAAAAAGCTGAAAATAAAATCGGACGTAAAATCCGGTATATGATCCTGAACAAGGAAGAATTTAAAGAACTATCAAACGGCAAAAGTAAAAGCGAGCTTTTGTTGTTGTGGAAAGCCTAAATAGGTTGCAGACAAATTCGCTGACAGACAGCCACATAATATTTTTTGATGTGACTGAAGTGGCGGAGCTGTATCCATAACAAGTCAAATCGCAATACGTATTTTCAAATAAAAAAACAAGAAAAAATGGGTTCCGGACCTAATCCTAAGTGCAGGTTTTGTAATGCACCGTTAACACATACTTTTGTTGACTTGGGAATGCAGCCCCTTTGTGAGGATTTTGTTAAGCCTGAACGGTTAAATCAAATGGAGCCACATTATCCGTTGCACGCGTATGTTTGTGATAAATGCTTTCTTGTGCAACTGGAAGAATTTGTATCTCCTTCCAGAATTTATAGTGATTACTTGTACTTTTCTTCTTATTCCGATTCGTGGTTGGCCCACGCAAAAGAATACACCCGTTTAATGATTGAAAAGTTCAACCTGAACAACAAAAGCCTGGTCGCTGAAATTGCCAGCAACGATGGATATCTGCTCCAGTATTTTAAAGAGAAAAATATCCCTGTTCTTGGAATTGACCCGGCAGAAAATGCAGCCAGAATTGCTATTAATGAGAAAGGTATAAATACGGAAATGATATTTTTCGGTTCAGAATCGGCAAAAAATCTTAAAAGTATTTACGGTCAACCCGACCTTATTATTGGCAACAATGTTCTGGCCCATGTTCCGGACATAAATGATTTTATAAAAGGAATGAAGATATTTTTGAAACCGGGAGGCGTTATTACCATGGAGTTTCCGCATTTAAAGAAGCTTATTAACGAAAATCAATTTGACACCATATACCATGAGCACTTCTCATATTTATCGTTTTATACTACCAATGAGATATTTAAACATCATGGTATTACATTATGGGATGTAGAAGAGCTTACAACACACGGCGGGTCGTTAAGAATTTACGGGAAACATTCGGAAGACAAAATCAAACCAGTCAATGAAAACGTTAGAAATCTTATTGACCGGGAATTAAAAGAAGGTGTTAAAACAATTGCATATTATATTAATTTTACCGAGAAAGTTAAAAAGACCAAAAGACAAATTCTGGAATTTTTTGTTCAGGCAAAGAATGAAAATAAAGTAATTGTCGGTTACGGAGCGCCTGGGAAGGGAAATACTCTTTTAAACTATTGCGGAATACGAACTGATTTTCTTGATTACACTGTGGATATAAATCCGGCGAAACACAATCACTATCTCCCCGGCACACTGATCCCGATTTTTGAACCGGAAAAAATCCGGGAAACAAAGCCCGATTATGTTTTCATTCTTCCATGGAATCTGAAAGATGAGATTATCGTACAGCATGATTACATCAGGGAATGGGGAGGAAAGTTTGTGATACCTGTACCTGAGTTAACAATATCCTAAATTTTTTACTTGTTTAAAATGATGGTTAAAAGCAATTAATTTGTTCGTTTCCTTATGTTAAAATTTACTTTTACTGATAAACCAAACTTGAATATTCTTTGTTTGGGTGCCCACCCTGATGATATAGAAATTGGGTGTGGGGGCACGTTGCTAAGACTTTTTAACGATTATAATATTCAGCAGATTTGCTGGGTCGTTTTTTCTTCCAATAAAACCCGATACAGTGAAGCATTGGCCAGTGCCCAACAGTTTTTAAAGGATGTTCCGGATAAAACAATTGATATTAAAAACTTTAAAGATGGTTTCATGCCGTTCCAAGGTGCTGAAATAAAAGAGTATTTTGAACAGTTAAAGCATGAATACGAACCTGATATTATATTCACCCATTATCTGTCGGACAGGCATCAGGATCATCGTCTTATCGGAGACCTTACATGGAATACGTTCAGGAACCATCTGGTATTGGAATATGAAATTCCGAAATATGACGGGGATTTGGGTAACCCCAATTTTTATGTTTCTCTTACCGGGGGTCAGGTTAAAAAACGAAACAGGATAATTCTTGACTCGTTTGAATCGCAGAAAACGAAACATTGGTTTAACGAAGATACCTTTAACGCTATGTTAAGGATCAGGGGGATGGAATCAGGCAATAAAACTGCAGAGGCTTTTTATGCACGAAAGACTGTTTTATAATTTTCATGTGACTGAAGTGGTGTGGATATACATAAATGAAAGAATTTTTATCTGCTATTTTATTCATAAAAGCCAACTCTAATGAAAACAGTAATACTTGCCGTTGGTTATGGAACACGTTTGAGTGAAGAAACAGGCGTGAGGCCCAAACCAATGGTTGAAATCGGGGGCATGCCGATATTGTGGCATATCATGAAAATATACTCATCGTATGGCTATAATGACTTTATTATTTGTCTGGGTTACAAAGGCAATCTCATTAAAGATTTTTTCGCTGACTATCGTTTACATTATTCTAACTTAACCATTGATTTGAGAAAGAACTCATTGAAATTGTTAAACAATGAAGTTGAACCCTGGAAAATAACCCTGGTTGATACCGGTGAAACAACAACAATAGGGGGAAGGCTTAAACGTGTGAAAGAATATCTCGAAAATGAAACGTTTTTTATGACTTATGGTGATGGAGTAAGTGATGTTAACATTAGTAAATTGCTCGAATTCCATAAAAATCAGGGAACGTATGCAACCCTTACTACAGTTCAACCACCGGGAAGGTTTGGCATCCTTGATCTTGAAAGGGATACAAAGCTTGTTACCTGTTTTTATAACAACACGAAAAATGAAACTTTAACACATTGGATAAACGGTGGTTTTTTTGTTCTTGAACCCAAGGTTATTGATTACCTCAAAGATGATTATACATTATGGGGAAAAACATTGGAAATACTGTCAGAAGAAAATCAATTATCTGCTTACCGGCATTATGGATTTTGGCAAAATATGGATACGTTAATGGATAAAAATATCCTCAATGAAATTTGGGATAAGAGCAAAGCACCATGGAAAAGATGGTAACACAGAATAATTTGGTAAACAAAATCTTTAATCGTGAAAATACTTATTACCGGTAATCTGGGTTATGTTGGCCCGGGTGTTGTGAATGAATTCAGGACACATTATCCTGATGCTGAAATTTTCGGCTTTGATATTGGCTATTTTGCCAAACACATTACCAATAATACCATTATTCCCGAAAGTTATTTAGACATTCAATATTATGGCGATGTAAGAAATTTTCCGGAACGGTTGCTTGAGGGGGTTGATACGGTCGTTAACCTTGCGGCTATATCGAATGACCCCATTGGAAATAAATTTGAGGAGGTTACACTTGATATTAACTATAAATCGAGTATATCAATAGCCAAAATGGCTAAGCGGATGGGTGTAAAAAACTTTGTTTTTGCATCGAGTTGTAGTGTTTACGGTGCTGCTGAAGATGCGGCACGCAAAGAAGAATCCAAAGTGAATCCCCTTACTGCGTATGCGAAGTCAAAGGTTTTTACAGAAAACGATCTTGCCGGCCTTGCCGATGAAAAATTCAAAATCACATGTCACCGTTTTGCCACGGCATGCGGTATGAGCGAGAGGTTGCGCCTTGATCTTGTATTGAATGATTTTGTGGCCGGTGCCCTGACTTCGGGGGAAATAACCATTTTAAGTGACGGAACTCCATGGCGTCCTTTAATTAACGTGAAAGATATGGCACGGGCCATCAGATGGAGCCATGAAAGAAAACATGATGAAGGAGGACACTTTTTAATTGTCAATTCAGGCAGTGATCAGTGGAATTATCAGGTAAAAGAACTGGCCGAAAAAGTTCAGGGATTAATGCCTGATATAAAAGTATCAATCAACCAGAATGCTGCACCGGATAAACGATCATACCGGGTAGATTTCGGATTGTTTAAAAAACTGGCTCCTGACCATCAACCGCTTTTTACACTGGAAAATTCCATTAAGGGCCTCATAGATGGGTTGAACTTCATTGGATTTAATGTGAAAGATTTCAGAAATTCAAGATATATGCGGTTATATGTTATCAATCATCTCATAGAAAATGGAATAATTGATAATGATTTGAAACTCATTTCGATTTGATAATTTATTTTAAAACTGCTTCGGCTGATATTGATCAAACCTGACAATGCTTTTTACGGAAACAAAACTGAAAGGCGCATTTCTTATTGGTATTCAAAAACTGGAAGACGAAAGAGGTTTCTTTGCCAGGACCTGGTGTGATCATGAAATGGCAGAACATGGGATAAATGTTCATATTGTTCAGGCCAATACGTCGTTGAATTTGAAAAAAGGAACATTACGGGGAATGCATTTTCAAAAAAGTCCCTATGAAGAGGCAAAACTTGTCAGATGTATAAGAGGCGCTATTTACGATGTGATTGTTGACCTGCGAACCGGATCACCAACCTTTAAGCAATGGTTTGGGGTCGAACTGACCGCGGACAATTATAAAATGCTTTTTATACCCGAACACTTTGCCCACGGGTTTATTACTTTGGAAGACAACTCGGAAATAACCTATATGATGTCGCAGTTTTACAAACCGGGTTACGATGCAGGTTTCAGGTGGAATGACCCTGCTTTTAACATTAATTGGCCAGTAGAGGTAGCCGTTATTTCCGAAAAGGATAACAACCATCCTGATTTTAATGAAAACAACTTATTATAATTTTTACAAGATTGACCACAGTAACTATCAAAGGGATAATTTGTTCTGTTTATCCCCAAACCTGAAAACATTTCATGGAATTATCCGGACTTAAAAACGAGGTTATAAAAAACCGGTCGGGGGATAAAATGTACAACCTCATCCGAAGGTTATATCCTATTCCCAGAAGTATTACTGGCGACGGTGTGAGAAAAACGTTGGATATAATTTCGGGAATAAACCCTTTAACAATACATGAAGTTCCCAGAGGGACAAAAGTGTTTGACTGGGAGATCCCGCCTGAATGGAATATAAAGGATGCGTGGATAAAAAACAGCCGGGGCGAAAAGATTGTTGATTTCGGAAAATCCAACTTACATGTTTTGAATTACAGTGTTCCGGTAAAAAAGAAAGTAAATCTCAAAGAATTAAAAGAACATTTATTCACTTTACCTGATTACCCAGATTGGATACCTTACCGAACCTCGTACCATAACCCTGATTGGGGATTCTGTATGACTTACAATCAATTTAAGGAACTTAAAGAAGAAGAATATGAAGTGTTTATTGATTCAACACTTGAACCGGGACATCTGACTTATGGTGAATATTTTATTCAGGGAAAAAGTAATGATGAGGTATTGATTTCATGCCACATTTGCCATCCCTCGTTAAGCGATGATAACCTTTCAGGCATAGTAGTATCAACATATCTGGCCCTGCTATTAGGTAAATTAAAATTACAATACTCATATCGGTTTTTATTTATACCGGGCACGATTGGATCTATCATGTGGCTAAGCCGAAATGAGGATAAGACAAACAGGATAAAACACGGACTGGTATTGACTCTTTTGGGAGATAAAGAAAAATTCCATTATAAAAGGTCAAGAAAAGGAAATGCAGAGATTGACAGAATAGCCGAATATATATTGAAACAATCGGGAGAAGAATATGGTTTGATGGATTTTTATCCTTACGGATATGATGAAAGGCAATATTGTTCACCGGGATTTAACCTTCCGGTTGGCCGCCTGTCGCGTGCCGTTCATGGTAAATTTCCGGAATATCATACTTCTGCTGATAATATGGAGTTTGTACATCCGGAAAAACTTGCAGGTTCCCTTTCGTTAATTCTTGATATTTTCAATCTGATAGAATCGAATAAAACATATTTAAACCTGAATCCTAAGTGCGAACCTCAACTGGGGAAAAGAGGATTGTTTAAAAAAATCGGGGGTCAAAAAGAAACCGAAGAATATCAGATGGCACTTTTGTGGGTGTTGAATATGTCAGATGGAGCAAATTCATTGTTAGATATTGCAATTAAATCTAAGATTGATTTCGGGATGATTAAAACGGCTGCAAACTCTCTTGTGAAAGTAAATCTGCTTAAAGAAAAGCCGCTATAAAATGCAACAGGATAAATTACTACAAAATAATTTGCTTAAAGGTGAAAAAATTCTGGTAACAGGTGCTTCAGGATTTATAGGTTCTGCATTATGTAAAAAACTCTCAAATCATGGTGCAATTGTTTATGGGACGACACGGCAAAAAGTAAGAGAAAAATCGAATATCAAGTGGGAAACAGGTGATTTAACAAATACAGATTTTGTTAATAATTTAATTAAGAATATCTGTCCGGATTTTATTTTCCATCTGGCAAGTTATGTGACCGGATCAAGAGATGTTGAACATGTCTTGCCAACTTTTAAGAACAATCTCCTGACAACAGTTAATTTATTAAGTGCGGTTCATACTAATATTAAAAAAAGCAAACGGATAATAATTATCGGTTCTTCAGAAGAGCCTAATCTGGATGAGGGAAACGCTATTCCTGCTTCTCCTTATGCTTCTGCGAAAATCGCATCCTCAAATTATGCAAGAATGTTTTATAATCTGTATGGAACGCCGGTTAGCATTGCAAAAATATTTATGGTTTACGGTCCTGGACAAAAGGATCATAATAAACTATTACCTTATGTGATTCTTAACACTTTTAGTGGAGAGCCGCCAAAAGTTTCAAGTGGGAATAGACTGATAGATTGGATTTATCTTGATGATGTTGTGGATGGTTTAATAAATATGCTTGATTCCAGTTTTAACATTCATGGTAAAACGATTGATTTAGGATCTGGGGAATTAATATCGGTAAAGGAAATAACCAATTTAACAATAAATTTAATAAATCCAAAACTTAAAGCTTATTTTGGTGCTGTGGAAGACAGACCTTTTGAACAAACAAGAGTGGCAAATATTGAGAAAACGCATCAACAAATTAATTGGAGGCCTAAAATAGATTTAGAGGAAGGATTAATTAAAAAAATTGTTTTTTTTAAAAAAGTATATCAAAAAGCAAATAATTTGAAACCAATAATAAAAAAAGAATTATCCAAAGACTCAGAAAAACTTTTAAACTTCAATAAAGCAAAAGAGCTTCAAAAACAGTTTAATAAAGTAATTCCCGGTGGTTGCCATACTTATGCAAAAGGTGATGACCAGTATCCTGAATTTATGCCTCCCTATATTGTAAAAGGTAAAGGATGCCGGGTTTGGGATGTTGACGGCAACGAGTATATCGAATATGGAATGGGATTACGCAGTATTACACTGGGCCATGCATTCCACCCGGTTGTAAATGCTGCTTATGAGCAAATGCTTAAAGGGACCAACTTTAACAGACCGGCAACCATCGAATTGGAGTATGCTGAAGAATTTCTGGATTTGTTCAAGGGGGCGGAAATGGTAAAATTCGGAAAAAATGGTTCAGATGCTAATAATGGGGCGGTAAGGTTAGCAAGAGCTTATACGGGTCGTGACATGATTGCTGTTTGTGCCGATCACCCCTTCTTTTCGGTTGATGACTGGTTTATAGGAACAACAGCTATGTCGGCTGGTATTCCACAAGCCATAAAGGAATTGACAGTCAAATTTAATTATAATGATATTGAAAGTGTAGTATCCCTTTTTGCGAAATATCCGGAACAAATTGCGTGCATTATTTTAGAACCTGAAAAATATTCAACACCTCAAGACAATTATTTACAAAAATTAAAGAAAACATGTCATCAAAATGGTGCGCTTTTGGTATTTGATGAAATGATCAGCGGTTTTCGCTCTCACCTTGGCGGAGGACAAACAAAATACAACATAGTCCCTGATTTATCTACTTTTGGCAAGGCCATGGGAAATGGATTTTCTATTTCCGCATTAACCGGAAAACGGAAAATTATGGAATTGGGTGGACAAAACCATGATAAAGAATTCGTGTTTCTTCTTTCGCTAACACATGGAGCCGAAACGCATTCGCTTGCAGCAGCAAGGGCTACATTGAGATTTTATAAGGAACACGATGTGATAAAAGTTTTGGCCGGACAGGGAAGAAAACTAAAAGAAAAACTTACAAAAGTTGCCGAAGAATTAAACTTGAATGATTATTTTAAAATTATTGGTCCGGATTACGACTCAGTTTATACAACACTTGATCAAAACAAAGAACATTCTGAATCCTTTAGAACATTGTTTTTACAAGAAACCATGAAACGCGGTTTGTTAATGCCTTCAACAGTTATATCTTATTCACATGATAACCGGATAATTGAGGAAACAGCAGAAAAAGTTTTTGATGCATTAATCATTTATAAAAAAGCGCTGGAAAATGGAATTGAAAAATATCTTAAAGGAAGACCCGTTAAACCAGCAATAAGAAAATACAAATAGTAATTGTTGAATTAATATTAATCTTATCGGAAGTTATTGAATAAAGCAGAAGTCAAAGGAATAATACCAGCTGCGAGAAAAGCAAGCTCATTTATTAAAATATTTTCCGCGTAATGAATAAAAAAATAAAACCGGTTTTTCTTATCAGCTTGCCCCGGTGTGGTTCAACTCTACTGCAGCGTATTTTAATGGGTCACAGTAAAATAAGCAGTATTGCCGAGCCCTGGTTGCTTCTCCCGTTTATTTATACTTGTAAAAGTACCGGAATAATATCAGCATATTCACATCAGGCTACCAGAATAGGTATTACTGATGTAATAAATAATTTACCTAACAAACAAAAAGATTACTACAAATTTGTCAGCGATTTCGCATATAACATTTATAATTCTTTATCAAAACCAGGCAGTGTTTATTTTTTAGATAAAACGCCACGATATTCATTGATAATTCCGGAAATAGCAGAAATTTTTCCTGAGGCAAAATTTATTTTCCTGTTTCGCAATCCGGTTCAGATTTTTGCTTCCATGCTCGCCATAAAAGATAAAAATAACACTAAACGATTTAAAAGGAAGACACGGAGACACCATCGG
Organism: uncultured Bacteroidia bacterium; assembly: GCA_913009755.1. Taxonomy (GTDB): domain Bacteria; phylum Bacteroidota; class Bacteroidia; order Bacteroidales; family F082; genus JAADID01. The sequence goes on along the minus strand of CAJVWU010000077.1, from coordinate 7,044 downwards.
CCATAAACTTTATAATAAAATTGAACCTTCAGTATTGGATAAATGGAAAGAAATATTTAATACACATTATAGAAAGTCACTTGTTTTGAAATATATTAAAAGTTTAAATGAAAAAACTTTATCAATACAGGGTTATAACAAGTCAGAAATACTTGAAGAACTCATTCAATTAAACACACACGGAAAATTTCCCTTTTTCAGGGATGTTATTGATTTCAACACGGTTAAATTCAAAAATAAATACAACAGACTTTCCTACGATTAAAATTTAAAAATCAAATCTTTACATTTGAACTATTTCATTACCTGAAATGAAACCGAGACTGAAAAATTTATTTATCTTTTGTGTTCCGCGAACCGGTTCTACACTGATGCAGCGTATATTAATGACACATTCAAAAATAAGTAGTGTGGCAGAACCAAATATACTTTTACCCCTGGTTTTTGCAACAAAATTAAAGGGGGTACTTGCAAACTATTCTCATTGGGTAACATACTATGGAATAAGAGATATAATAAATAATTTGCCAAATAAACAGGAAGACTATTTTAAATTTGTCAGAGAATTTGCAGACAAAATTTATAATGGAGTTTCTGACATTTCTGATGGTTATTTTTTAGATAAAACGGCCAGATATTATTTTATCATACCGGAAATAGTGAAAATATTTCCTGATGCTAAATTTATATTTTTATTTCGTAATCCGGTCCAAGTCTATGCCTCTATATTATTATCATGGAGTAAAAACCGGTTTTATTTATCTCAAAAAGACAGGTTTTATGTAGATTTAATGGAAGGACTTGACCTGGTTTCTCAAGGGTATGAAATGTTAAAAGAAAAATCGGTAGCGATTCAATATGAACAATTCGTTGAAGATCCTGAAAAACAGGTCAGGTATATTATGAATTATCTTGATTTGAAATATGAGGATCAAATGTTAGACGAGTTCTCAAAACAAGATTTAAAAGGTGGAAATATTGACCCGACAGGAATTAAAATGTATAAAAAAGTTGAAGTCGAAACGCTGGAGAAATGGAAAACTGTTTTCAATTCACGTTACCGAAAGCTTGTGTTGAAAAATTATATTTGCAACCTTGACAACCATACTTTATCAATTCAGGGCTATGATAAAGCAAGTATATTACAAGAGATAGAACAATTGGAAACCAAAGGAAATCACCGGCTGATACGAGACGTCATAGACTACAACAAAACCAAGTTCAGGAATAAATTTAACCGGCTTGCTTATGAGTGAAAAATTTAATCCAAACCATATTGTTTTTGAAAATGAGAAAAATAAACGAAAAAGTTACAGTAGCTATTCCGGTATATAATGGTGAAAAGTTTATTCAGGAAACTTTAAATAGTATTACAAATCAGACCAGAAAAGTTGACCGTATTCTCATTTGTGATAATTGATCAACAGACAATACTATTCAAATAGTTAATCAGGTCAAAAATAAAAATCCGGATATTGAATTTGAGATTCATATAAATGAAAAAAACATAGGCCACCGAAAAAACTTTAACAAGTGTATGGAATTGGCAGAGGATGACTACCTTTTAATAATGAGTTGTGATGATCTGTTGAAACCGGATGCCATTGAAAAGCAACTTGATTTTTTCTTAAAACATTCTGAAGTAGCAGTTGTAGCAGGAAAATACGATACGATTGATGAAAAAAGTAATATGAAAAGACCCGGTGTACGAACGGAAACGGTAATTTATCAAAAAGGAGAAATATTAAAGTTCTTGATTGAAACCGATTCCTGGATACACCAATCCATTTCGTTAATGAAAATGGAAGATATTAGAAATGTTGGTTTTTTTGATGATCGGTATCTTGGTTTTGATGAAATATATTGGCCAAAAGTTTTACAACAGTATGCTATAGTAGTACTTGGAGACGTTTTAATGGATATGCGTGAACATTCAAACCAGGATGGAAGTCTGGCTTATGTAAAAAAATATAAAGAAGAACTAAAATATTTAAAAGCGAAAAGAGATACGGCAAGATATGAAAAAGACCCTGAAAAAGTTAAACAAGCATATAAAGTGATGAGAAAATCAATTTTTCATAGTAGTATCCGGATGGGCGATATAGTTTGGAGGGATTATAAAAAACCGTTTCTGGCAATAAAATACTGGCTCTTTGCAGTGAGACAATATCCGGAATCACTTTTACAAAAATTCTTTTACAAAAAAATTTATAATATAATTTTAAGTTCCAGGTAAAAAATAAAAGTTCCTCATTTGATTAAAATAATTAAAAAGAACCGAAAAATATTTATTGAACTAACAGATATTGCGTAAAATTATCCAATTAATAAACCAACAATGATTTCACCCCCCATTTTCGTTACTCAGCCTGATTTACCTGATCTTGAAGAATTCATTATTTCATTAAAAAAAATATGGAATTCAAAATGGTTAACGAATAATGGAGAATTTCATCAGGAATTTGAAAAAGAACTGGCAGAATATTTAGGCGTTAAATATGTTTCTCTTTTTGCCAACGGCACTTTGGCATTGGTATCTGCATTGCAGGTTTTAAGAATATCGGGGGAAGTAATTACCACCCCTTATTCTTTTGTTGCTACAACACATGCATTGTGGTGGAATGGAATAACCCCGGTCTTTGTAGATATTGAACCGGAAACCTGTAATATAGATTATAAAAAAATAGAAGCTGCAATTACACCAAAAACAACAGCTATATTACCGGTTCATGTTTACGGAAATCCTTGTGAAGTTTCAGAAATTGAAAAAATTGCGGATATCTATGGTTTAAAAGTGATCTATGATGCGGCTCATGCATTTGGGGTTAAAATTGATAATAATTCCATTTCAAATTATGGTGATTTATCCATATTGAGTTTTCATGCTACCAAAAGCTTTAACACCATTGAAGGGGGTGCTATAATAAGTCATGATGAAAAGACCAAAAAACGAATTGATTATTTGAAGAATTTTGGTTTTGCCGATGAAGTAACGGTTGTAGCACCGGGCATCAATGCAAAAATGAATGAATTACAGGCAGCTTATGGTTTGTTACAGTTAAAAAAATTTGAAGACAAGATCGAAAAAAGAAAGAAAATATCAGAATTTTACCGGGAGTTATTAAAAGGGACAAAGGGTATTCGATACATGAAGGATATTGAAAACGTAAAGCACAACTATGCCTATTTCCCGATATTTGTAGATGATAATTATCCATTGAACCGGGATGAGCTATATTTCAAACTGCAGGAACATAATATTTACGGAAGAAGGTATTTTTACCCGTTGATCAGCGAATTTCCTGCATATCGGGGATTACCGTCTGCCAGGACATCAAATCTGATGAAAGCAAAAGAAGTTTCGCACCAGGTTATTTGTTTACCAATATATCCCGATCTGGATTTGAAAGATGTTGAACGAATTTGTCGTATTATTAAAAGTTGACAATTTCTGTTTAATATGTTTTAATATCTTTATCCTTAAAATTGTAAATTTATATAATTCTAATGATTGTTTTAGGTGCTGGCGGTTTTGCCAAAGAATTAACGCAGATATTAATTTCTGATAAGTACGGTTTCAACGAAAAAGATCTATTCTTTTTTGATGATGTAAATAATGTAGATAGAAGGTTATTCAATAAATTTCCTATACTTAATTCAACCACCCGGGTTAAAGAAATATTCAAAACCGTTTCACCAGAGTATTGTTTAGGTGTCGGGTCCTCAAAAGCCAGGTATTTATTATATAAAAAATTCGAAAAACTGGGAGGCAGAATTAAAACAATTATTGCTAATAATAGCACTATCGGTATATATGAGATGGATATTCACGAAGGGGTAACCATTATGTCTGAAGTCATCTTATCGAATTCTGTTTCAATTGGAAAATACTCCTTGATCAATGTAAATGTAATGATAGGTCATGATTCGGTAATTGGCGATTTTTGCGATATTTCCCCGGGTGTAATCATTACCGGACATGTTCATATTGGAAATTATGTCCAGATTGGTTCAGGAGCAATAATTCTTCCGGGAATTAAAATAGGAGAAAGTTCTATTATATCTGCGGGATCAGTAATTTCGCAGGATATTCCTGAAAACTCAAAAGTGGTAGGAACCATACCCAGTCGTGTCATAGAAAAATTACCGCCGTTTGATAGATAATTTGTTATGATTTCAAAAATAGTTTATTCATGAAGCTTGATCATATAGGGATGGCTGTGAGAAGTATCCGGGAGTCATCCCGGTTTTACAGAAATAGTCTGGGGTGGAAAGAAAGTTCGGAAATTTTTTTTGACCCGATTCAAAAGGTAAACATTTTGTTTATGGCGGATGAGAACGGTTTTGTTTATGAATTGCTCGAACCTACCGGAGAAGATTCCCCTGTTTCAAGATTTCTGGAAAAAAGAATAAGCTTATACCATTTTTGTTACTCTGTTGAGAATTTAAAAGAGAAACTGAATGAACTTACCAAAAAAGGATTTTTTTTGATTTCCGGACCTGCTAAAGCTGTAGCTTTCAAGGGGAAAAATATTGCCTTTTTGATCAATCGCGACAATCTGATTATTGAACTTGTTGAGCAATAAATTTATAGAGAAATGAAAGTGTATTTTTTAGGAAATTATACACAAAATCTGGTTTCGGATACCTTCATTCGTTTTGCCAAAGCGCAAAACTTTGATATTACTGTTTATACATCAGGTTTTAATCAATACCGGCAGGAAATAATCAATCCAAACTCCCCACTATACCGGCATTCGCCTGATGTTGTTTTTCTTTCGGTTGATTTATTTACTCTAACAGAAGACATTATTTATTCAAATGCTAAAAACTTATCCGGGGTTTTTGAAGAACGGATCAGTGATTTTTTGCAATTGCTTAAAACACTTGATGAAAATTTAACCGGAACACAGATTTTTATTGATAACTTTTTCTTTTTCCGGCCGGTTACTATGGCCACTATTGAATACAACTCGCCATTTGGTTATCTACAGCTTGAAAATATAGCCAATACTATGTTGACAGAAATGGTCGCCGGAACAGGCAATTTAAAAATCGTGAACGTAAAAAGTTTGGTAGATCAGAAAGGGGCAGAAAATCTGTTTGACGAACGTATGCATTACCTGGCAAAATCCCATTGGAGCCAGAAAGGGTTACAGGATTTAGCCGGGCTATATTTAAGATATTTCAAAGCCTATAAAGGAATTCGGAAAAAATGTGTTGTACTCGATCTGGATAACACCTTATGGGGCGGGATCATTGGCGACGATGGCATTGAAAACATCAAACTTTCCAATGACGGAGAAGGAAAGGCTTTTTATGATTTTCAACGCGAGTTATTAAAATTATATAACCGGGGCATTTTGCTGGCAATCAACAGCAAAAATACAGAGGAAATCGTTGTGGAAACAATGGAAAAACACCCTTATATGCTTCTGAAACCGGACCATTTCATCAGTATGAAGATAAACTGGAATAACAAGGCGCAAAATATGGAAGAAATTGCTGATGAAATAAATCTCGGACTGGATAGTTTGGTATTTTTAGATGATTCGGAATTTGAAAGGGAAGTGATCAGAAATAAATTTCCGGAAATATATACGCCAGCCCTGCCAAAAGATTTTTCAGAGTATCCAAACTTTATCAGAAATCTTGATGTTTTTGACTTTTTAAGCCTAACAGGTGATGATTTTGCCAGAAACAAAATGTATAAATCAAATGTTCAGCGGAACAAGCTGCGAAAAAGCACTATGAATATTGAAGACTTTTATTATTCGCTGGATATGGAAGCCACAATCAATAAAACAACCCCATTTCAGGTTCCCCGCATCGCACAAATGACACAAAAAACAAATCAGTTTAATTTACGAACGCAGCGATATACAGAAAGCGACATTAAACGTTTTATGGAAGATGAAAACCATGAAGTATATTTTTTGTCTCTTGCCGATAAATTTGGTGACAACGGGATTGTGGGAACGGCTATTATAAATATTGATGGTGAGGCTGCATTTATTGACAGTTTTATTTTCAGTTGCAGGGCGCTGGGTCGCACAGCCGAAACAGCATTATTAAATTATATTATTGATGATGTTAAATCGAAGGGATTAAAAAAACTGGAAGGAGAATATTTACCGACAAAAAAGAATATGCCATGTAAAGACTTTTATAAAGATCATGGATTTGAAGGAAAAGGTGGTAAATGGGGCATTAATCTGGATGATTATCAGCATAAACACATACCGTGGATAAAAGTGTTCAGTTAATAAAAAATAAATTATACATTAACCAAAACACATTGATTAACGAAATGCATAACAAGGAAGAAATTACAAAAAGAGTTATTAACGTTTTTGCAAATTCATTCAATATGGATGAAAGCAAAGTAAAAATAAGTGATACCAAAAAGGATATTGAATTATGGGATTCGATTGGGCACCTACATTTAATTATGAATATTGAATTGGAATTTGAAATCAGATTATCAGTTGATGAAATAAATGGGATTAATAGTGTCGAGAATTGTATCAAGATTATTAATAAATCATTAGATGGAAATTAACAGTTTTCGATTGATAGTTTTTAAAATATTGAGTTGATGTTGGAAATAGATTATTTAATAGAAAGCAGGCCATCCAAAAGAACGGATGAGATTGCAGATTTTTTAATGAAAGTAAATAATGATTTTGTGCCTAAATTAAGTGGGAGGATAAAAAATTTAAGCGACTCCAACGATTTTAAATCCTATGCTAATAAACTCTCAAATAAAAGTACAAGAGCAATTGCGATTGATAAAACATCAAATACATTAATAGGATTACTAGCATTTTATTCCAATGATATGAAAAGTTTAAAATCATATATACCAATAATGGCTGTTTTAGAAAAATATAGAGGTAAGGGTGTTGGAAATCAATTACCCTTAAATCCGCAAGATAGTTATTAACAAAACCGGCAAATAACTGTGCAAAAGTTCTTTACACAGTATTTGACCGGTAAATCTCATCACCTATTTTAGTGCTGTTAAATAAACTAACGGTGATA
>CAJVWU010000076.1 GCA_913009755.1 uncultured Bacteroidia bacterium | reverse complement strand
AATAAGTTAACATTTAATGTGTTATGATTTGGTTTTTTGGTCGGGTAAAGGTGGTAAACCAATTATTGTTTCAAATATCCCAACTGCATTTTGTGCATCTGAATTTGGATAAGTTTTAATTTCTATTCCATTTCCTTCGCTATCAACAAAAAATACTTTTGCTTTTTCAATATTTTTATTGCTTGCCTTACCTAACATTCTTTTTAGAAATACAAATAAAGCTGTTTTGTTTGCTTTTTTCTTGGGGGTTTGTATAAGCCATCTGACAGGTATAAACTCATTTACAGCACCTTTACCAAAGATTGCCTTAAAAGAGTCTAATTCAGCATCTATATACTTCTGCTCGGTCATTTGTTGATGTATTCCCTCTATTGTTGACTCTGGCAATTTACAATTGAATCCTGAAATACCTATTTCATTTATTGGTAGTTTGTTTAATTCATTCTCTAAGTATTCTTTGAATAAGAAGTATTTTCCATAAACCCAAGCAGTTGTATTTCCTATTGTATTAGGATTTGTGTGCAGAATATTATTATAAAAACCCTGCTTTAACCTAAAATACTCAATCTGTTCATTGTAATCCCAGTTGTATAATAGTTGGTCATCCCATACAAATAAAACTTTAATATATTCCTTCTTAGCTCTGGCTTCAAACTCATAAATTTGTGTTAATAACTTGTCAAGTTCAGTTCTTTTGTCATTGGAGTTTAGTTTTTTTTTGTTAATACTTTTTAATGATGCTAATACACGGTCTGCATTCTCTTTTAAGGCTTTTTTTGTTTTTTCTATTTTCTTTTGCTCTGTCATAATATATTTATTTTGCCACCTTTAAAATACCGCTCTTATTCCAGGCCTGCAATACCTTTTCTGCATGTTCTTTACCGTCTGCCTTTATGTACTTTAGAAAGGCTGCCTCTGTCTTATGTCCACTAATAGCCATGATTGCCAATGTTGGGATATTGTCTTTATAAGCATTAGTACAAAAAGACCTCCGGGCTGTGTGGCTGCTTATCAGTTCATGTTTAGGATACTTCTTTTCATGCCTCATGCCATTATATGAAGTTGTTTTGATAAAGGTCTCATTAATACCGGCAAGTTTAGCAGCTTCTTTCAAATATTCATTGTATTTCTGATTACTGATCGCTTTAGGCAGGCTGCCATGGTATTTTTTTAATATCTCTTTAACTGTATTGTGTATAGGTATAATCACTTTTTTACCAGTCTTTTTTTGCTTTAGTTCAATAAAATTTCCTTGTATTTTGTCAGTTGATATTTGCTGTAAATCAGAATATCTTAACCCTGTCCAACTTGCAACAATAAACTTATCTCTTACCCTTTCTAAATATGGTTTGTTGGTAAAGTCAAACTTATAGAATTGTGTTAGTTCTGATTTGGTTAAATAGATATTATCGCTTTCCTCTGTTAATGCTGTAAATTTTCTGCTTTTATATTTTTGGTAATGATTTATACCGTCTTCAAATGCAGCATTAAGGAAAATTTTAAGTACCGTTATTTTTTTTCCAATGGTGTTTGTTGCCAATCCTTTCTTCCTTAAAAATTCAACAAACTGCTGATAAAAATCTAAGTCAATATCAATAAAATCAGGTTTACTATTTTTTTTTGCAAACTCCTTTAAGTATCTAAATGTAACTATGTATTCCCGTCTCATTTTATATGTAACAGGATTGCCGGTTTTTGTATTAATCCTTGTTTTGGAATTATTTATGAAATGTTCTATGTATCCAAATAAAGTATCTGTTTGCAAATATTTCTCAGGGTTGTAATGTTTATCAATTGTTGATCTTAACCAATCCTTGTTTATTTTGGTTTTGTCAGTAGTATTATTGTATTCATTTAGGATACTGCTTTTAAGGTTATCCAGTTCTTTTTGCAGGCTTTCTGCTTCTACAAATTCTGCCCTTTGCCGGACAATGCCTTTTTCATTATTCCAATAATTAGGGTTAATTTGCTTTGTTGTATTTGCTGTTAAGTCAAAAAGGCGGCCTTGATAAAACCTTACTCTTATGTTTGCCTGTTTACTTTTACCTGAAATTCTGATAAAAAATTTAGTCTTTGCCATGATACAAATTAAAAGTTCCTGACAAAGATATACTAATTGCCCGACATTTGCCCGACATTTAGTAAAATTATTTAAATCTATTTAAAAGGTCAGTTGAGGTATAAATCTAATAGATTTTCCTATAATTGCTATTTCTAAAGGGTTTAAGAAATATTTTTTTTCTAATTAGGTTTTAATAAAATTGTACAGTTTTTCATAGGTGAGAGTCCTGCCACTCCGACAGATAAAAGGGATTAATTTACTGATTTGTAAATTAATCCCTTTTTTATTTTGATTAATTGTAAACAAATTTTTAATTACTCCCCCGATTATTCTCCGATTGTTGCCCTGTTTGGGCAACCATTGAGAGAAAGCACATCGGATTCGGGTAATGTGCCCGGGATTTCATATTTACCGGATAATCAATTTATCCCTGAACCGGGCTTCACGGGTTATTATTTCCACAACATAGACGCCAGGGTGAAATCCGGAAACATCGATACCGGAATTTTCCGGTTGACCGACAAAGACTTTTTGTCCTGTCGAATTATAGATGATAACTTTTAAAACAGTGATCCCATCAATATTGTTGATCATTATTTTATCATTTGCAGGATTGGGAAAAACTGTTAAAGCTCGTCCATTTTCAGGGTTCATATTGATCGCACTTGGCCCGATCATACCGTCAACATGAAGGTTCTGAGCATATATTCCGGTATTGAATTCATCATCGGGATTACTAATATCATCTTCCCAGGCCACAACCCACTGTTCGTTTGACAAGTTACTCATATACAGATGGCCCTTTAAGCTCTGTGAGGTCGAGAGGGGTATTATTTGAGGATTCCAGACAAACTCACCTTCTGTATTTAACGACAAAGAATAAATATTTGTAATAACACTGGTATCACCGCTTATTATATTTAAAAACTCTTTTCCATAAACCAAGGCGGCACTGCTATCAATTGATTTGCTCAACAGTATATTCTTATATGTTGTGTCCTCCGTACAAACCAAATCAATAATTTTCTTACCATTCTCATCCCACACATACTGGCCGTCCGGGTTGAAAAGTTGTCCGTAAATGCCCCAACAATCCGTCATATCCTGAGCATCATAGTGATATTCATTCCAGCAAACCATCAGTTTATCGGCCCCGTCAAGGTATACCATCGTTGCACCGGTATGATTGTCATCAGCAAGGAGCGAAACAAGAACCCCGTTTGGTTTCCATATTGAACCGTCATTAAAAATCCTGTTAACATAGGTTGTCGGAAGATGTTCGTCCGTTTGATATGAAAACGACTGCCACATAATATAAGCCCCCCCGCTTCCATCGTTTTGCAGGTAAGGGGTTGAAAAAAGATGCAGGTAAGGCATCATTTTTCCACTATCAATTTGTACATTATTCACCCAAATGCTGTTTCCCTGATTATCTATTTTTTGGGCAAACACATGCATCCAGTATATTTGACCGAGTGTCGTATCTGGAAGCATTGATTTGGTCATCCATGAAACAATAAAATCATCATTCTCAGTGTGCAGTATTTGCGGCAATGTGAAATCATTTAGTGAATCTGCCAGTTTTGCATTCCATAAAATTGTGCCATCAGATGAAACCCGTTTTAAAATCACAGATGATGAAACCGTTGTATCCTGTGGTATGTCCACCCACATGAATACCACATCTCCGTTATCGGCTATCTCTATCTTTGGTGAAGGATCAAAGCCTGTGGTGTTGCTGAGTTGAAGACCATCATTACCCCAAAGAAAATCGCCCTGCGGTGATATTTTATAAGCAAATACATTACTGGTTCCGGTGCGTTGATCCTGGGTGACAAGAATCACGTTATCTTCCTTGTCAAGTTTCATATCATAAGTTGTAACCCAGGTATTTGTGGGATGATCACTAATCAGCAAACCGGATTTTTCCCACATCTTTACGCCATGGCTGTCAAGTTTTTGTAAATAAACATCATAATTTAAATTGTTAAATTCAGAAAACCAGGAAATGTAAGTTTCACCAACACTGTTTTTGACAACCATCGGTATATTCTGTGAACCAATTGTATCGTTAATCATAGTATTGGTATCCGGGTTATTCGACCATTGTGCAAATGCAACAAACGGAAAAATACAAAAAACAAAGAAAAGACTAACTAATTTTTTCATTTTTAATCTATTTAAATAAAAAATTGTATGAATTGAAAGTCGTCGAAAATATTGACGGACTACTGGAACTTATTTTGGGAAATCTAAAAAATATTTTTTAATCATTTGTCCCAAAAACTTCCCTGGGGCGGTGCGTGAACTTTATTTGCCTTTTTAAGCGCTAAATACATTATCTTTTTACGGATGGATTCTTAAAATATTTAATTATTATGCCGAACAATTAATAATGATGATTTTCTGTACGAAAGTTTTGTAAATAAGTTATATTTGGGGTAGAAGAAAACCCACTGATTAAAATTCTTACTTTTATTATTTAAAAAAGCAACCATGGCTGAAACCATAAATAATCTTAAAGTTTTCTCACTTTATGAGGTAACCAAAAGCATTGAGAAAACCCTGGCCGCCAGGTATGGCAGCCCCTTTTGGGTCAGAGCCGAGATGATCAGGCTGAACCATTACCGGCATTCGGGGCATTGTTATCCCGACCTGGTTGAAAAAAAAGAGGGGAAGATCATCGCACAACTCCGAAGCACCCTCTGGGCCGACACGTATGAAAGGGTCAACCGCAGGTTTCTCAACATCACCAAGGAGCCGTTGAGAGACGGCATCACCATTATGTTCAGTGCCAGAGTCACTTTCCATCCCATTCACGGCCTGAGCCTGCACATCCTCGACATTGACCCTTCGTTCACTTTGGGTGAGATGGAGCGCGAGAAGCAGGAAACCATTGCCAGGCTGAAACAGGAAAATGTTTTTGAGGAAAACAAAAAACTGGCTTTCCCTGTTTTGCCCCGGCGCATTGCCATCATTTCGGTGGAAACCAGCAAAGGGTACGCCGATTTTTTGAATGTGATAGAAACCAATCCGTGGGGATACAAATTTTTCCACATGCTTTTCCCTTCGCTGTTGCAGGGCGAACATGCCGTGCATGCTTTGTTGAACCAGTTTCGCCGGATTAAAAAAGTGAAATCGCATTTTGATGTGGTGGCCATCATCCGGGGTGGCGGTGGCGATGTGGGGCTAAGCTGTTACAACGACTACGAACTGGCAAAAGAAATAGCCGGTTTCCCGTTGCCTGTACTCACGGGCATCGGGCATTCAACCAACGAGACCGTCGTGGAACTGATCGCAAACCGGAATAATATTACCCCCACCAAACTGGCTGAGTTTTTCATTCAGTGCTTTCACAATTTTTCAGTCCCGCTAAAGGATAATCAACAGAACCTTGTTGACCTTGCCCGATATGTCATTGATAACGCGGAAAGCCTCATCATAAAGCAATCGGAATATCTGGCGGTTCTCTCACAAAAAGTGATTGAAAGTAATCGTAGCCACCTCAGCCATCTGGCAGAAACACAGCAAATCCACATCAGAAATTATCTGCTTGCTTCCCGGAAAGAGCTGGAGCAGATTGAAAATAAGCTCGCCATCCTCAATCCGGTGAATGTGTTGAAACGGGGATACAGCATCACCTGTTTAAACAACAAGACATTAAAGCAGGCAACTGCCGTGAAAGCGGGAGATGAAATAACCACCCGCCTGTTTAAAGGGAAAATAATCAGTGTTGTAAAATCAAAACAAGAAAAATGAAAAAAGAAGAGTTGAGTTATACCGAAGCATTTACCGAACTTGAAAACATTGTCAGGGAACTGGAACAGGGAGAAATTTCCGTGGACAAGCTTTCCGAAAAAGTAAAAAGGGCATCGGTACTGATCAAAATCTGTAAAGACAAACTGACCACCACCGAAGAAGATGTGGAAAAGATTTTGGAAGAGTTACATGAAAAAGAGCAGGAAGAAGAAGCGTGATCAGGTTAAATACGTAAATTAGGGTTGGCACCTTTTCACAAATTTGCTATTCCGCCTTTAACTGGTTAAAAACCGGATTGGCGTATAATCTTAAAAAGAGATCCGTAATTTTCAGGGGGTCTCCATCAATCATGTTGATGGTTTTTTCCAGGCGCTGATTTAGCTTTTCGCGGGTTTTGTCGTCATATTTTTTTGCAAATTGTGTCGTACCTGTCAGCAGATCGCAGGCGAGGTAATTGGAAGGCCATAATTTATAACCGGCATGAATATGGTGATCAATGAGGCCGGCAATTTTTTGCATAAATTTATTGATACTCAGGTCCGCATCCAATCCGTCCAGTTCATCGTTTATTGGTTTGCCAATGTGAAGATGTATCCGGCCTTTTTCGGAAACCACACCACCGAGGATGCTGTCCATGTCTTCGTTTTTATCTTTGATGTATTCGTGTTGTTCGGAAATATACAGTTCCCTGACCTTCAGGCTGTCGCAGGGCTCCCATTCATAAGAGATGGTAACCGGTGTGATGTTCAGGTCTTTTAACGATTCAATAATTCCGTTTTGCCTCGTCAGGATAAGCATCTTTAAAACGCTCATATCGGTGGTGTCGGTCCCGTTTTTTGAGCGCCCTTTTCGCTGGGCAATCCAGACCGACTGATTATTTCGGGTAACCGACCGGCGAATGTACTTTGATAAAATTTGAGAGTTTTTAAGCATTTCTTTGGGACTGCCATGCCTGAAAACCGTGATCATCTTGTTGGATTTGCCGATATCTTCAACGAAGGTGGAGATAATCAGGTTATCGCCCCAGGTAATTTCACAGGTGTTAAAATTGTTTTCAATAAGTATCAGGTTCAAAATGGCTGAATCGAGCAGGATATCACGATGGTTGGCAATAAAAATGTTGGCTTTATCGTGTGCGAGGTTCTCAATGCCTGAAAAGGTGAGGGATGTAGCCGTTTTTTGAACAATAGACCGGATAACCGGTTTCATTACTTCCTTTTGAAAATTTTCTGTTGTCGAATAGTTTTTCAGCCCATTGATTATCTCTTCATGTTTTTCGGGAGGAAAGATATAATTTAACAACTGTTGAAAATGCGGATTGGAGGCTATCCTGTTGAAGGCGGCGGGGATTTCATTTTGGTGATAAGGTCGGATTGGATCAAATTCGTTACCGGGCATCGCTTATTTTAAATGTTGGCTAAAAGTACATAATTTATTTGAGATACCGGGACAACCTGTTTAATTTTCATCATTATCCTTCTTCTTTTAAAAATGTTTTTATGATATCGTCCACCTCAACCCGATCAGCTTCAGCCTTATAGTTTCGCACAATCCGGTGTCGTAAAATAGGCAGGGCAACGGCACGGACATCTTCAATATCGGGTGAATATTTTCCATTGATGGCTGCATGGGCTTTGGCACCGATAATCAGGTATTGCGATGCACGGGGCCCGGCGCCCCAGTTGAGGTATTTTCCTGCCGAGGGATGCGCTTTGGCCGTGTCGGGCCTGGTTTTTGAAACCAGGTTAACGGCATAGTCAATCACATTGTCGGCCACCGGGATTTTCCGCAACAGTTCCTGGAAAAAAAGAATCTCATCGGCATTCAGCACTTTTTCCACCTCAGCCGTTTTGCCCCTTGTGGTTTCCTTTACAATGTTCACCTCCTCGTCAAAAGAAGGATAGTCCAAGATCAGGTTGAACATAAAACGGTCGAGTTGCGCCTCGGGAAGCGGATAGGTCCCTTCCTGCTCAATGGGATTTTGTGTAGCCAGAACAAAGAACGGGGCTTCCAGTTTATAGGTTTGCCCGGCAACGGTGATGGCTTTTTCCTGCATGGCTTCAAGCAGGGCCGACTGGGTTTTGGGCGGAGTACGGTTAATTTCGTCAGCGAGGATTATATTGGCGAAAACCGGCCCTTTGATGAATTTAAACTGCCGTGTCTGATCCAGTATTTCCGTTCCTACAATATCTGACGGCATCAGGTCGGGCGTAAACTGAATGCGGCTGTATGAAAGGCCGAGGGCTTTTCCGATGGTGTTGACCAACAGGGTTTTTGCCAGTCCCGGAACCCCCACCAGCAGCACATGTCCCTGGCTGAAAATGGAAATCAGTGTTTGTGTAACGATTTCGTCCTGGCCAATAATCACTTTGGCAATTTCCTGCTTCAGGGCTGTATATCTTTCTACAAAAGCATCTACCGCTTCAACATCATTTTTATAGTTCATCCGTTATTTCGTTTTTTTCAATCCTCCCCAATGGGTTACAAATTAATATTTCAGGTTGCCGTTTGCAAGGTTACTTTTGTATCCAGTTGTGTTTAAAATCACAATTTTGATACTCTTTTTTGATCTTCACATACGTTTCTTTTATTTTTTGATTGATCCATTGGTCAACTGCAACAGCCTGTTTTTGCTGCAAAGCCCATTTTTCTATTTGTGCATAATCTGTTTTCAGGCTTGCCCGGTGAGGTTCGGTTTTTTTCTTTAATAACAATAGCCTGTAAGCATCTTTCTGGTCTTTGGTTTTCATGGGTACTGCATTTGATATTTCACCCACTTTCATTTTCTCAATAGTAAATGAAACCTGGGGGTCAAGTTGTTCCGGTTCCCAGGTTGTTCCTCCCGTATATGGGTTGATCAACAGTCCCCCGTTGTTTTTATCCTTGCTGTCTGAGAACTCATCAACGGCTTTTTCAAAAGTAATGGAATCTGAACGGATAAGGAGGGCAACACTGTCCAGTTCATTCCGGGCTATCATCAGGTCGGCAGGTGAAACTTTGGGGACCATCAGGATGTGACGGACATTTACGTAATCCCCCTTCCGTTCGATCAATTGTATAATATGATATCCGGCCTCGGTTTCCACAACATTGGAAATTTCCCCTTCTTTCAGTTTAAAGGCAACAGCTTCAAACTCAGGATACAACTGGCCCCTTCCGTAAAATCCAAGTTCTCCCCCCCGTTTTGCCGATCCCGGATCCTCGCTGTAAAGAATGGCCATAGTGGCAAAACTTTCACCTTTCAGTATCCGCTTTCGCAGTTCCAGTAACCGTTCTTTTACCCTTAGTTTTTCTTCAATGCTTACAGGTGGTTTTTTCACAATCTCGGCAATGGTATATTGTGTTTTGATCAAAGGGATACTGTCTTTGGGCAATGAATTAAAATAGGACCTGATCTCAGAGGGTGTAACGGTAACTTCCGTGGTTATCCCGGCTTGTACCTGCTGTGCCAGCAATTGTTCTTTGATGATTTCACTGAGCTCGCTTTTGATTTCGCTGAGGCTTTTTCCATAATACTTTTCCATTTTATCCTGTGAACCGAACTGATTGATGAAAGTTGATATCCTCCGGTCGAGTTCACTGTTCACCTGATCCGGGGTTACCTCAATACTGTCGTACTCAGCCTGTACAACCATCAGTTTCTGGTAAAGCAAATCTTCCAGTATTTTGCAGTGTATTTCCTGGGAAGACCCGCTAATGCCACCCTGCATCCTGTAATTGAGATACTGGTTTTCGATATCAGATACCAGGATGATGTTTCTGCCCACAAGGGCGACCACTTCATCAATGACCTGTTCATCATCCTGGGCAAATAAGGCCGGGAGGGGAAGCATCATCAATCCCGCTAAAATCAGTATTAAACGATGGATCATCCGATAATATATTCTGTTTCTATTCATTATAATAAACTTCAAAATCTTTATTCAGGATTGCTTGTTTGTAAATATCGGTCCTGAGATTTTTTATCAGGGCCACCTTTTTTTTGTTGATGATAATATCACGAATATCATTTCGCTTAAAATCAAGGGGTGAAATATCATTCTTTATCCTGAAGCTGACAAATTTAAGCAGATAAACAAAGCGGCCGTCCGAAAGCCTGATAAAACGATGCCCTTTCAGGAAAAGTTCCTGGTTGTAGGTTTCGATGGGAATAATGGTCAGCAGGTCATCAAACCTGAACCAATAAGCCGTGTCAAGAAAATATGATTTTGCATATCTCTTGCCGTAGAACTCCAGCGAGTCGGTCATAAGGCTGTCGGGCAGTTTGAACAATGCGGTGAACCGGTCTTCCAGTTCAGGTTGTTTGTCAATGATTACATACTGAACTTTCACAATATTTTCCTTCAGCTCAAAGTCGGAAAGGTGTTCCTGATAATATTTTTCAATCTCTTCGTCCGTGACCACCGTATCCAGTTTTTGCCTGACCAATTCGGTTTCGTACTGATAAATAATGAGTGAATTTTTATAATCTTCAAGCTGTTTGTCAAAATTCAGTTGCCGGCCGGTAAGGTTCTTTTCTGCCTGCCTGATCATCAGTCTTGTTTTGATCCATTGATCGGTATAATTTTTCACAAAAGCAATACTGTCGAGAGTAGAAATATTTCCAGGCACCACCCCACGCAAATCAGATTCATAGAGGTAATCGTCATACACCCTGGCAACCACCACGCCCTTATCACCAGACACACCGGGCCTGCAACCGGCAATCACAAATAACAGAAATATGAATTTGACGAATCTGTTCAAGGGTTATTTTTTCTGTTGTTCTGCCAACAATTGTTGAAGTACTTCCTGATTAACAACAACGGGGTATTTGGCCTTTAATTGTTTGATCCATTCCTTCTCAAGGTATTCCTGATAATCAGCCGTAGCCAGTCCGCGGGCTTCGTTCAGTTCTTTTTGCTGCGGAGGCATTACGCTCCTGATTTTTACAAAAGCCACCATATCGTCAACATCAGAATTAACCTGTTGAAAATCCCCGGCTTTCCATTCAACCTGGTCAATAATCTTGTTATCACCCTTTTCAAATTTCCCGGGGATAATGCGTACCGATGTGATGCTGTCTTCTTCCAGGATGCGGGCTATATCACCGTCATTGTCATTGGCGAGGATGATCTTCTTCACTTTCTCTGCCTCATCCTTGTTTTTCACATAATAAACGGTGGCATCCAGCCTTTGGTTCCATAAATATTTATCCCGGTTGTTATTAAAGTATTCTTCCAGACCGGCTGTATCCTGAACGGCTTTGGTCCACACCTTTTTGTCCATCAGGTTGAAAAGGAGGATGCCGTCATGGTATTCCTGCATTAATGCTTTAAATTCGGGATAATCCTCTTCAAGGTGTGCATCCTGGTAAGCCAGGCATTTTTCGTTGACAAATTGTTGAAACAGTTTTTCCAGATAAACATCTTTGTCAATATTGTTTTGTTTACGCTGGTTTAGCCCGATGTATTCGGCCAGATCATGTTGTGTATAGGTTTTATCACCTATTTTCATTACCTTTTTGGTAAATCCGGCAAGGCTGTCGGCGACAAATTCCCGGTTCAGCACCGAGGTGTCAATAGCAGCAAACAAATCCAGTTTAGCTTTGTTGTAAACTTTAAAATGGTTTTCTTTTTTGATGCGGTTCAATACGGCTGCTTCGCTTTTGTGCGAACGCGAATCTTTCAGTATCCTTTCTTTCAACCCGGGGGCTTCTTTTTCAAAAGTGCCGGGGGTTGTGCGTTTGATCAGTTTGATGATGTGCCACCCATAAGGGGTTTGAACGGGTTTTGAGATTTCCCCGGAATCAAGTTCCCTGACAGCATCTACAAATTCGGGAACCACACGGTTACAGGAAAAAGGGGTAAGCCTGCCGCCGTTCTTTGCCGACCCTTTGTCTTCCGAATACTGGGCAACAGCATCTTCAAACGACATGCCTTCCTGAATTTTTTTATAAATGTTGTTGATCTTTTCTTCACGACGGGCCGAGTCTTCGGCCGTGGAATTGGGCGGGATGCCAACAAATATATGAGCAACCTGGACAATACCCAACGCCGGTTTTTTAGCCGTTACATACACCAGGTGATAACCGTATTGTGTACGAACGGGTTGCGAGACCTGTCCGACCGGTGTGTTGTAGGCTGCGCTTTCGAAAGGATAAACCATATTGAAAACCGTGAAATACCCCAGGTCACCTTTGTTGCCTTTGCGTGCCCTTTGTTTTCCCGGGATGGCTTTTACATCACGGGCTGAAGGATCATCGGAATATTCTACGGCAGCCTCGTTAAAATCTTTGCCGTTCATGATCTCCTGCCTTATTTTTACGATCTTGTTGTATGCTGCCAGGGTATCTTCGGGGGTTGCGTCCTTGCTAACCATGATGAGTATGTGGCTTGCCCGCACATCCTGCAGTTTTCTTTTATAAGCCTCTTTCAGCAGGGCTTCGTTAACTTGTTCATCCACAAAATAAGGCTTGGCCAGTTGTTTGCGGTAGCCGGCCAATTCTTTTTTGAAAGCGGCAACCGTATCCATTTTCAGTTCCTCGGCCTCCATTACTTTTAGTTTGAAATCAATGTATAGGTTAAGATAATCCTGAATGGAACTGGGCTCTTCGAGATTGGTCTGCGTATTGTTTTTATCGTAGATACGCATAAACTCACCCACCGTAATCTTTTCATTTCCGATGGTCAGCAATGTTTTGTTATCCAGTTTGCTTTGGGCTGTGGTTGTGTTTACAAACAAAACAAGGCTGAAAATCATGAATATTCCTTTTAAAAAATGCTTCATTGTATTCATTATCAAAATTTATTTAAAACGGTTTATACTTTAAAGGTTAATTTTTCCTGCTGTAATTGGGTGCTTCACGTGTGATGGTGATATCGTGAGGATGGCTTTCTGCCGCGCTTGCTGCCGATATTTTAATAAACCTGGCTTTTTGCAGGTCGCCAATTGTATGAGAACCGGTATAGCCCATACCCGCACGGAGCCCGCCAACCATCTGCAGGACCACTTCGCTGAGAGTTCCTTTGTAAGGGACCCGCCCCACAATGCCTTCGGGTACCAGTTTACTGATATCATCTTCCGTATCCTGGAAATAACGGTCTTTTGAACCTTCTTTCATGGCCTCCACAGAACCCATACCCCGGTAGGTCTTGAATTTTCTCCCATCGTAAATGATCGTTTCCCCGGGTGATTCATCCACACCGGCAAACAACGAGCCCGCCATAATGGTATCGGCACCGGCTGCAATGGCTTTTACAATATCCCCGGTATAGCGGATGCCCCCATCGGCAATCACAGGCACACCTGTTCCCCTGACAGCTTTTGCCACTTCGTAAATAGCTGTCAACTGCGGAACGCCCACGCCGGCAATGATACGGGTTGTACATATTGAACCGGGGCCTATCCCCACTTTAATGGCATCGGCCCCTGCTTTTACCAGGTCTTTTGCTGCTTTTGCCGTGGCAATGTTCCCGATGACCAGTTCCACATCAGGATAATGCTTTTTGATTTTCCCGGCCATATCGAGCACACCTTGTGAGTGGCCGTGTGCCGTATCAATAACAAGGGCATCAACACCCACCTCCACAAGGGCTTTCACGCGTTTTAAGGTATCGGGGCCAATGCCCACGGCGGCAGCAACCCGCAAGCGGCCTCGCTCGTCTTTGCAACTGATGGGGTGGGCTTTTATTTTAATGATGTCTTTATAAGTGATGAGTCCCACAAGACGGT
This sequence comes from uncultured Bacteroidia bacterium, assembly GCA_913009755.1. Classification (GTDB taxonomy): domain Bacteria; phylum Bacteroidota; class Bacteroidia; order Bacteroidales; family F082; genus JAADID01. Next base: position 4,266 of record CAJVWU010000076.1, on the reverse strand, counting down.
TTTCATCGTTAACCACCGGTAATTTTTCAATACGGTGTTTTTGTAAAATATCGGCTGCTTGTTCAAAGTCGGTAAATTCAGTAGTTGTAATCAGATTTTCTTTGGTCATGGCCTGTGCGATGGGTTTGGCCAGATCACGTTCAAATCGCAGGTCACGGTTGGTTACGATGCCCACAAGCTTGCCTTCCTTGTCAACAACAGGAATACCGCCTATTTTGTTTTCCTCCATAATATTGAGGGCATCCTGCACGACGGCATCTTTAAAAAGTGTAATGGGCTCCAGTATCATGCCGTTTTCGGCACGTTTCACTTTCCGCACCTCTTTGGCCTGCCTTTCAATGGTCATGTTTTTATGCATTACACCCATTCCGCCTTCCTGCGCCATGGCAATGGCCATTTTTGATTCGGTCACCGTATCCATTGCTGCCGAAACAACAGGTATTTTAAGTTGAATATTCCGGGAGAATTTTGTGGTGAGATTGGTTTCGCGCGGCAAAACCGTAGAATGGCCGGGCACCAAAAGGACATCGTCGAAAGTGAGCCCTTCCCCCACAAACTTTTCACTATCAAAAGACATACTGGCTGATTTTTAAAATTGAGCAAAAGTATCAAAATAAATGCAATGAAAATAATGATAACCGGGCGGGGAAAAGAGTTTTTAACAAGCTTTAAGATCAGACTTCCGATATTTGTATCAAACCCGATCGTATTTTTAATCTTTGTTACATTATGAAATGACATTAATTTCAAAATGTAAAAGAAAAAACTATTTTTGAAACATGGTTAAAACAGGTTTGAAATATATTGGGGTTGTTTTCCTTTTTCTTGCGATAGCAACCCCCGTGAAAGTCAGATCCCAGTATTTCAGCAACGGGCAGGAGCCGGCATCGGTAAAGTGGAACCAGATCAAAACCGGAAAATTTCAGATCATTTATCCACAAAACTATTCGGCAATGGCTCAGTATTATATCAACCTTTTAAAGCTGACCAGTCCGATAGTGGCCGGGCCTTATCTTAATATGCAACAGATAAAACGTGTTCCTGTGGTATTGCACAACAACACAACCACCTCCAATGCCATGGTACCGGTTGCTCCCATTCGTATGGAGTTTTTCGAAATGCCTTCACAGGATATCTATCCCCAGTTCTGGCCCAAACAACTGGCACTGCACGAATACCGGCATGTGGTACAAATCAATAAAATGAGGCAGGGTATGACCAAAGGGCTTTATTATGTTTTTGGCGAGCAGGCCATTGCTGCCGTCATGGGCCTTTGGCTGCCGTTCTGGTTCATCGAAGGGGATGCCGTGTTTTCGGAAACCCTGTTCAGCCACAGCGGAAGGGGCAGGATCCCCGATTTTATGTATCCGCTGAAAGCTCAGGTGCTCGACAAAAAGATTTACAAATACGACAAAGCCGTTTACGGTTCCTTCAGGGATTTTGTTCCCGATCATTATGCACTGGGATATCAGTTGGTTACCTATGGCATTGAACATTACGGCATTGGAATGTGGAACTTTACCATGAACCGGGTGGCACGAAGACCTTATTACCTGGTTCCGTTTACCACGGCCATCAAAAATCAGACAGGAAAATTTAAAGTACAGTTTTACAACCAGGCTCTTCAGTCATTGCAGGCACAATGGTGGATTGCCGACAAACCTTCAGCCGATACCCTTGTTAAGATCATTTCACCGGAAAACCGGTTTTTCACGAATTATCTCTTCCCCAACCCGGCAGATGACGGAAGCGTCATTGTTGAGAAAACAGGTATTGATGATGTCAATCGCTTTGTACGCCTAACTGCTGACGGCAGCGAGAAACGGTTGTTTACTCCCGGTTTTGATTTTCATCAATCGCTGTCAGTTTCGGGGAAAACAATCAGCTGGAATGAAAAAACTTTTGACCCCCGCTGGGAAATGCAAGACTATTCGGTGATCAAGTTATACGATCTGAATACAAAGAAAGTCAGGCAACTGACGCACCGTACCCGGTTTTTTGCCCCCGCATTGTCGCACAACGGCAAGCAGATTGCCACGGTTTATGTAAGTCAAAAGTCAGCATACGCACTTTATATTCTGGATGCATCATCAGGCAATGTTCTGAAAAAGATAAGCACAAAAGACAACCTGTTTTTCATGACCCCACACTGGTCGGATGATGACCGCTTCATTGTGGCTACTGTTTTGGGTGACAAAGGAAAAAATATTGTCAGGGTGGAAGCGGAAACAGGAGAAATCGGATACCTGCTTCCCTTTTCATTCAAAGAGATTAAATGGCCGGTGATGCACGGGCAGTGGATCGTTTATACGGGAACTTATGAGGGGAAAGACAATCTGTATGCTGTCAATGTAAACACGGGGCAGGCCTTTAGGGTAATGGACGCCCGTTTCGGCGCTGTTTATCCCCGTTTTTCAAAAGATGGAAAAACGCTCTATTTCTCGGATTATACGGCTGACGGATACCGTTTGGCAAAAATAGATTTTGATCCTTCTGCTTTTCAACCGGTTAAAATTGAAAAGCTGAATTACCAGTATGTTGCCGACCGGCTGACCAAACCGGGCACTTTCAACCTGGATGATGTTGGAATTACAGATTCGGCACATGCCGAAAAGAGATACCGCAAAGGCGGCCATTTGTTCGATCTGCACAGTTGGGCCCCCCTGTCAGTGGATGTTGACAACTATTCGGTATTTCCGGGGGCCACCCTGTTGTCGCAAAACATTTTGAATTCCTCTGTGGCTGTATTGAGCTATCAGTACGATCCCAATGAGCAGGTCAGCAAGATCAAATTCAATTACGATTACATGGGCTGGTACCCCGTGATCAGTCTGGGAGTGGACTATGGCGGAAGAAAACAGTTGGCCCAGACCCAGACAGGCGACAGGGTCAAACTGCACTGGCACGAGACCAATCTTTCGTTACGGGTCAGTGTACCTTTAAACCTGACACACAATAAATGGATACGGGGATTACAACCTGTTGTCGGGATTGATCAGAAATTCAGGAAGATGGTGAAAGGCAGCCAGTACAAGTTCAGAGTCAACCGTTTCACCGTTCCCGTTTATCGCCTTTATGCCTATAATCAATTCAAAAGGTCAAAAAAAGATATTTACCCCAAATGGGGGCAAAGCATTGACCTGATCTACCGGCATACCGTATTTAGCGACAGTGCCAGCAACCAGGTGAGGCTGACAGGATGGTTTTATTTCCCGGGGATCGTCAGGCATCAGGGGTTTAATATCTATGCCGGCTATCAAAAAACCGTGACCGGGGATTATTCGTTCAGCAATTTCGTGGCCGTTCCCCGCGGCTATACCGATTTGCATTATCCTGAATATTTCAGCATCCGGACAAATTATATCATCCCCATTGCTTACCCCGACTGGAATGTTCCCGGCTTTTTCTACCTGAAACGGATTTACAGTGTGTTGTTCTATGATTATTTGCGGGGATACAATGAAGGTGATGTTGATAATTTATCCTCGACTGGCATAGACCTTTATACCGACTGGAATTTTTTAAGTTTGCCGGTCAACTTCCGTTTGGGTGTTCGTGGTGCCCATTTGTTCCGGGATAACACGCAGAAATTCAGTTTTCTGTTTGGGATAGATTATAATTATTGATTCTTTCATAAAAAGACCTGGTAAGGAAAGTAAAATAAAAAAAACTGAAAAATATTTTTACCTTTGAAGACTAAATCAATAATTATTGTGAGAATATTTTTTATTACGTTTATCTTGTTTGTTTTCACTCTGGCAGCCAATAGCCAACAGGAAATTGAGAAAATTTATGATTATTCTTCTAGTTTTTATGCCAAGGATATTGTAAAAGTTGATGGTGGCGGCTATTTCATAGTTGGTTGTGATCCCTCAACCTGGTTAACGGTAATATTGAAAGTTGATCAGCAAGGCAATAAAATTTGGGATAAGTTTTTACCGGAATGCAATATTATAGTGCAGAAAAATGTCCGGGAGGTTTTTATTTGGTTGGCTAAAAACACTTATACTTAGGTTATTACCAGGGGATATTAATAAAAACTAATTTGAACGGAGACACATTATGGAGTAAAAGATACGATTATAGCAGCTCCAATTCATCTCTGTGTAAAATTAAAAGGTTGGATTCTGGTGATTTGTTGGCTAATTCCTATTTTGATGCGCTGGTTATCTTTGCCAGATGGAAAATTCATTAATTAAACTATTAGTACCGGATTACATATTATCACATTTTGAGTATGAATACTGGGAAGAGGTAAGCGGGGTG
>CAJVWU010000075.1 GCA_913009755.1 uncultured Bacteroidia bacterium | reverse complement strand
TGCAGAGCATATAAAATTTGTTATCAACATTATATGGTTAATAAAAAACATATATTAGTTGCTACATTTATTGAAAAATATCGCATAAACTATTGGCTAATTGCTAATTATCGAAGTAAAATGCGTTATTATGAAAAAGTGTAAAAGTAGAGATTTATGAAGAAAGCTATAACTTTAGCACTTACAGCATTATTGGGGGCTATAGGCGTATATGCTCAAATTACTGCGCAAGAGGTTGATGAAGTTAATCAAAATGTATTTCCTCAATACACGAATGTCTATACATTTAACTCATATACCGAATTCCAGATTCCAGGTGGAGAATCTACTTTGATCTACACTTCAGGTGCTGGTCATCACACAGACACAACTGACACCTTTATTGCAACTGTAGCCGACATTGATAGTGTAACACCCCAGCAAAAAGCAATAGCTAATGGATATCCATTGAGACATTTATGGATATATGATAAAGAAGAATACGAAAACCCTGAACAATATGCGGATTCTTTACATAATTTCCTTAGTCAGTATTTTACAATAAATGGTATAGATAATAAGATTAAAAATGATGAAAAGAATAAAATGAAATTTTTTCCAAATCCTGTTTTAAATTATGGGACTTTGGAAGCGATATTACATGAGGAAGAAGAAGTTAATATAATTATTATAAATGATCAGGGAATAATAGTCAGACAACTTTTTAAACAGACCGATTCAGAAGGTAAATTTGAACTTGAAATCAATTTTGATATGATGCAAGATGATTTATACTTGATTACCTTAAAAACAAAAAACGTAATACATACAACTACGGTAATTCATAAATGAATATGAAAAAAACAGCATCAATAGCAGTTGGTACAATTATTTTGGTATTTACTATTTTAACTAACGAAACTTATTCACAGATTTCTCAATACCAAATGGATCAGGCAGACTCAAGCTTAGTACTGCATTATCAAAATCTGGGATACACAACCGGTCTTAATACTGTGGTTGAATACTCAACAGGCCCGGGAGGTGAAGAGATTAATGTGCCGGTGGATTTGTATGTTTTAAATAATGCTGACACGAATAATATAATTGGTATCAGTCACCACCTGGATGAAATTACCGAAGAAATGATAGCCATAGCAGGTCAAAATCCTAATCAGCATCTTCTTTTATATGATAGTACGGATTTCCAGGAACAAAATGAATATTTTTTAAAAGCAAAAAATGATATAGACAGTCTTCTGTTGATAACAAGAATAAATTTGTTCTCGAAATATCGAAATGTACATAAACCAAAAATGAAAGTATATCCAAATCCTGCACGAAATACATTTAACATTGAACTAACTACTTACAATAATGCATTTGCAACAATTAATTTATACAATAACTTTGGTGAATTGATCAAAACCTTTTCAAAAGATACGAAACTTAATGCAGGAATACAAAGTTTCAGATGGAACCCAACCACTTTGTCAGGTGGGATCTTTTACCTACAAACTTTTCTCCTGTATGAAAATGGAACGAAAGAAAATCTGTCTGTTAAAATGGTTTATGACAAGTAAATATCAAAATGAAAACAGCATTATTTATTTCAATTGCTGCCATTATCTTGCCTTTGACGGTTTTTCCGTGGGAAATGTTGGCACAGATTACGGAAGAAGAAATCTTTCCGGTGGATTCGGTATTAGCTGTTACCTGGTTGGAATCACCTGTTATCCACAATTATAACGTTCATCCTTTTTTGGATGGTTCCACAATAGAAACATGGGATGCTGCTTCAGGGTTGGATACATCTATAACTGATTATTATGTGGCTTGGTCCAATACCGGCAGAGTTGATATTTCATTGGCTCAAGCCATTAATGATATGCCAGGCCAGGCCTATAAAACATTCAACCTGGAACAAATGGCTGATACATCTGCTTACAGGGATTCTGTAGAAGCATGGCTATATGAAATCGGTATTCCGGTTTGGCTTACCGAAAATCATTTTGGGAAATCTCAAATTATAATCTATCCTAATCCTGCAAGGGACATCTTCACGATAAAAATTAATAACCTTAAAACTGGGGAAAAGTACAACCTGATTCACAAAAATATTTCAGGAAAAGTTCTTAAAAAACAAGTGGTATTACAGATAGGCCGGATGAAACGGTCAATTTCGATTTAACCGGATATCCAGCAGGCGTATACCTTATCTGTTTTGAAAAAGAGAATGGTGAACCGGAGATAAGAAAAATAATTAAACGGTAGTTAAAATAACCATTTAGCCGGGATTATTTTGTTTATATCAGAGCTATTTCTGATAGTTATCTGTAAAACGAAGTATATCAAGCTTTATTAACTCCCAGTGCTTTCCGTAAAGGCACAATGGGTCAAAATCATCATCAGCATGAGTGAAATCAGTTAACTTAGTTAATAGTAGCTCTCTGTCATGACTATACGGATAACGTTTTTTGTGAAGAGACAGCATGTCGTTTAATGTAAATTCTTCAATCAGTTCATGTAAATCCCAAAAGTCTTTCTTTCTCCCTCCCCGCATAATAACGTCAGCTTTCATGGCAATAATATCTTCCACTGTTGCCAGTCGTATTCCATCAACAATTAATGGTTCATCAATAAAACTGTCAGCATAAAACAAATCCATTTTGACACAATCTTCTTTACTCTTCCCTACAAAATAAGATTTTCCCATCCCAACAGGTTTTATGTTGTTGGACTCCACGTAAGTGTAATTAGCTCTTAGCCAATTATCAATGACATCAAAATCAATGGTTTGATATTCGGCATCTGTAAAAAGGTCAATATCAACTGATTTTCTGTGGCCACGTTGTAAACCGAGGGATGTTCCTCCCACCAGGCGAAATGAATCGAATATCTTTTCCGACATACATGATTTGAGAACAGATAAAAGCGGGGGTGTTACCACATTATAATGAAGTTTAAAAGGCATATTCGTGAAGTACTTTATCTATGGTTTTATGATCATAAAATCGTGTTATTTCATCTTTTTCCTGTTGATTGCCCCGTTCAAAAACCCGTTTAATAACTGCGTGCTTTTGTTTCTCCCAGTCAATGGAATTAATATCCGTATCCCAAAACAAAACAGGCCTTAAAAGATGAAGGTTAGGCTTAAGTATTTGTTTTTTGCTTTTCTCCCGGGTAATATCATAATAAACCTGCAAGATCATTAAAAATCCTTCGTCGAGTCCTAACAGTTTTTCTATTTTCATGGCCAGCCGCGTATTCATTTTACGCTTTTGTTTAATAATGGCAACAATTGTTTGCGGATGCTCATGAACAGCTTGAGCAAAAGCACCTTTCTTTAACCCTCTTTTCTTTAATTCATATTCGAGAAATAAACCCGGATGAATTCCCTTAAGTATTTCAATTTCCTCATTCATGCTGCAAAAGTAAACAAATTTGTTTATTTATTAATATTTTTTCACTAATTTCCCTCACTGACGCAACACACGAACAACAAGAGTTTCTATGTCGTTCGCCAATACAATAAACAGCCGGGGCTTTTTATTTTAGTAATTGAAATGGGAACAAAAGAGTGAGTAAATTTGTACAGAGTAAAAAAAGATACATCTCTCTTATTTCGACTTTCAGGAGGCCATTCCCTCCGCTGCGCTCCGGGTTTGGCGCCACCTGAAAGGACAAGCACCACTAACCTTTTAGGTCGAAGCAGGCCTGTGGGGAGAGACCTGAAAGGTTGGCTAAAGAAAGCTCCGTAATATTTAGTTTTCCCAATATTGTTAACTTTACAAATCTAACTTTATTGAAATGAGCAATCATCAAAAAGCTGTTAACCAATACGAAAAACTTCAATTTGGAGAAATCTATCACATCCTGAACAAAGCCATAGGAAATGAGAAGTTATTTATCTCACAAAAAGATTACTTCTACTTCTTACAAAAACTGGAGCATTTTTTATTGCCCTGGATTGATGTGCTCGCTTATTGTCTAATCCCAAATCATTTTCATCTTTTGGTTAATATTAAGGAAATGGATGAAATTCCTGATAAATTACTCCGGCCGGGTGGAGATGATAAAGAGAAATTAATAATCCAAACCTTTAGCAATTTTTTTAACAGCTATGCCAAATCATACAATAACATACACAACAGAAAAGGAAGATTGTTTTTGTATTCTTTCAAACGCATATTGGTTGACGATGATGATTACCTGACATATCTCATCAGCTACATACACCGCAACCCGATTCATCACGGTTTATCGGATAATTATGCAAGTTGGAAATATTCTTCTTACAATGCATTTTTGAGTGACAAGCCGTCAAAAGTTCATAAGGAATATGTCCTTGAATTGTTTGGTTCAAAAGAGGAATTTGTTTCTTTTCATGAGGATAACAGGACAAGAAGGGGGTTGAAGGATTATCTTTTGGAATAGGTCCCCAAAAACCTTTTAGGTCGAAGCAAGCCCGCGGGGAGAGACCTGAAAGGTTGCCCAAAGAAAGACCCTTTAAATATTTAGTTTCACCAATGAGAGCGACCTTTCAGGAAGCCATCCCCTCCGCTGCGCTCCGGGTTTGGCGTCACCTGAAAGGACAAGCACCACTAACCTTTTAGGTCGAAGCAAGCCTGCGGGCCGAGACCTGAAAGGTTGCGCTAAGAAATGCGCCTGAATATTTAGTTTCACCAATATCAGCGACCTTTCAGGAGGCCATCCCCTCCGCCGCGCTTCGGGTATGGCGCCACCTGAAAGGTCAGCCTCCCCCTTCATACACAACCCCCCCCCATTCATACAGAAAATCCCCCTGCTTATACAATAGATGCGCAATGCCGTCTGACGTATGAAAATGCTTTGTAATTTTCAGGCGAAACCAACGATTATTATGAAAGATTAAAACCCCAACAGCTATGAAAACAAAAACCTATTTCATTCTCGCAGCAACCTTATTGCTTTCGTTTTTTCTTGTAACACAGCAGGCTTGTAAGAAAGATAAAAATGAAGAACCTGAGAATCCTACTCCACCGACTTATACCAATGGAGAGGGTGAAATTGGACCAGTGGGTGGTACAATTATGATCAATGACCAAAATTCTAAACTTAACGGAATAAAAATTATAATACCAAAGGATGCTTTATCAAAAAAAAGTAATATTAAGATTACTGAAGTTAAGGACATCTTTATTCCCGGTGTCAAACCTTTTTATATTGCTAAATTTGAACCTTCAGGTTTACAATTTGAAAAAGAAATTGAAATAGAGTTACCTTTCAAAGAAGGATTAAATATTGAAAAGCTAAAAATTTATGCATATAATCCGGACTCGTCTTTAGTTACTGTTATAGAACCGGATAATGTTGATTCTCAAAAATCGTTGGTTAAATTTAAAGCGAATCATTTTACTTTTTTTACTGCCAGTGATGATGGTGTTTCGATGGACATTGAAATGTTAAAAATAAAGCAAGGAAGTGACAATTATATAGGAGTGCGTTTAAAAATGCTCGGCTCCGATCCTAACCTTGGATTAAAATCAATTAATATTCTTGATCTTAATGGAAATGTATCTACTGTTTTTGATGATATTTTTAACAATGAATTCCAGACTGAAACATTTGTCGAAGTAAAACTTTATGATAAAGAAATATTGCCTTGGTTTCAGAAAGTCGAAGCGAGAGATAAGTTAATAGTAAGAAGAAACCTAATTATAGATAACAATTTTATTATAAGTTTTTGGGATAACCCTCTCGCCTTTATTCCATTAGCAGAAAAAGAGTTGTTTGATTTTTCTGTTGGTGGACCTGTTGATACTTGGTTTAGTAGTGAACCTTTAATTTTTGGTTTTAATAACTTTGAGGAAAAGGTCAATCGGAGTTACTTTGTTAAAGTTGAATGGGCTTACAGAGTTTTTGACGGAACCCTTCCGGGTAATACATTTATTGAATATCACTTCAAAAATAAAAAGCATAGTCAAAAAATTAATGATATGAAGCCTATCAACTATTCTGCATTACATAGTAGTGGCAAAATTGATAAAAAATATCTATCAGGAGGAGGAGGTGAGGATAATAATCCGCCAAATCCCCCCACAAACCCTAACCCTGAGAACAAGGCACAAAATATTGAAGTGAACACAACTCTTTCATGGAGTTGCACTGACCCTGATGGGAATAAAATTGAAAGCTATAAAGTTTATTTTGGCAGCACATTTCCCCCTCCTTTTGTGGATGGTAGTCTTGTTGCAAATTACGACCCCGGACAACTTGAATACAATACAACATATTATTGGAAGATCATTCCTTATGATGGACAGGACTATACTAATGAAAACCTGATTGACACCTGGGAATTTACAACAAAGAATATTGATAGCAAACCCATTGCCCCAACTTTGAGATTTGCGGGGTTTTCAGATTCAGAAGAATACATTATAAACTGGGACGATGAGTCTGGTAATGAACTTGGTTTTAAAGTCTACAGGGCAGTCAATAAGATTAACACAGGCTTAACAATTATTGGCGAAACTGACATGAATGAAGAGTATTATTTTGATAATGATGTTAGTGGAATCAATTTTTATTGTTACAAAATACATGTTTACAATGCATATGGTGGACGGTTTTCAGAGTATGCAATAGTTCCCAAATCACCTGTTGGAATTTATGCACAGGCTGGAGAATCAGACATTACTATTTATTGGAATAATCAAAATGAAAGCCAAGCAGAATATTTCACAGTTTGGCGTAAAGAGAATGAAGATGGACAATGGACTGCAATTAATACGGTTAATGCGCCATCCACTTTATATCAGGATGAGGATGTAGAAGAGGGAGTTGATTATTACTACAAAGTTGAGAGCAATTGGGGAAAAGATAACTTTTACTTATCTACAAGGTCATTTCCGACAAATGAAATTGGTCCTATCCAAATTTCCGGTGGCGGTGGAGGTGGCGAACCCTGCCCCGGTACACCTACAGTAACTGATGCAGATGGCCATGTGTACAACACAGTACAAATCGGTGGCCAATGTTGGATGGCAGAAAACCTGAATTACGAAACCACAGATAGCTGGTGGTATGACAATAGCTCTGCCAATGGCGATATTTATGGCCGGCTCTACACCTGGGATGCTGCCATGGATGGAGAGGCCAAGCAGTGATGAAGTTCCGAGTGGAGTACAAGGTGTATGCCCTCCTGACTGGCACTTACCGAGTGATGCAGAATGGAAAACCCTCGAAATGTATCTCGGCATGAGCCAAAGCGAAGCCGATGGCACAGGATGGCGCGGAACAGACCAAGGTGAGCAAATGAAAAGTATAAGCGGGTGGTATAACAATGGTAACGGCACAAACTCAAGCAGTTTTACTGCCCTCCCGGGGGGCGGCCGCGACAGCGATGGGTCGTTCGGCGGCCTTGGCAGCTACGGCTACTGGTGGTCGAGTACGGAGGGCTCAGGTACGACCGCGTGGTACCGGACCCTGACCTATGGCGTCGACCAGGTGAGCCGTAACTACGACTACAAGACGTTCGGCCGCAGTGTCCGTTGCCTCAAGAACTGATTTGGGTGCCGATAGGCGACCATTGACCATTTGTCAATTCGTCAATTTGCTCCGCCTTTTCGGCGGAGCCGATTTTTTTTTTTTTGGATTTAGGCTTATATGAAAATTTACCGGTTTTTAAAGCAAGCTACGTTTTGCTGTTGAATATTTACCAGTTTACCGGGAATTTTACCAGGGAGTATAAATATACACTGGGCGAGAAAATAAAAAACGAAACAATAAAATGATGCCAGCCCCACCGCAAAGAAAAGAGAACGCCCGGTTGCTAACAGCAAATCATACGCTATAGCCGGGTTGCTGCTTCGTTAGGAAAATTATAGTAAATTTAACCATTGGTAATATTAAGAAATATACGAGTGATTAATCAGCTACGGCGTATTTTTCAAACCGTTACTAAACTCACTGGCGCCAGTCTCCCGGCCAGGCCAATGTGGTGGCGAGACTGGTGACCCCCAACCTGCCACTGGTGTGCGTTTCCAACGCATGACTTTATCCATCCAAACCAGATTCATACGAACGCGAAACATTCGCGTCCGAATGAAAGGTGGAAGAAAAGATAAGCCTACTATTTTGTTCGACCTTTCAGGAGGCCATACCCTCCGCTGCGCTCCGGGTGCTGGCGCCACCCCAGACGGGCAGGCTGAAAGGTCAGGCGCCATCTGTAAGTTCTGGAAGCACCACCGGCACTTCCACCACCACCCTCGTCCCTGCGGCATCTCCGTCTTCGTCCGTCAAATCTTCATAGCGGTAGGTGATGCGGATGCCTTTCACTTTTTCAAAAAGCGTAGTCATTTCGTTGATGACTTTCAATCCCGTTCCGTGGCCATCGGGGTGTTGAGCGGCGGCCTGTCGCCCGATGCCGTCGTCCCGGATGATGATCCGGATTTGGCCGTCAGTCTGTGTCACTTTGATCAGGATATGGCCTTTCCCTTTCTTATGCCGCAAGCCGTGTTTGATGGCGTTTTCCACAAAAAGCTGGATAAACATCCGGGGAAGTTCTGCGTCAAGGTTAACGGCAGGGTCAACATCAATTTCATAGGAGAGCCGGTCTTTGAACCGCAGCTTTTCCAGTTTCAGGTAGTTCTCCACAAATTTTAGTTGTTCACCCAGCGTGGCCGTTAATTCACCGGCACGGGTAAACATTAACCGCAGCATGTTGCTGAATTTGATCAGGTAACGATGGGCCGATTCATTTTGCCGGTTCAGGATGCTTGTTGAAATGCTGTTGAGCGCATTGAACATAAAATGCGGGTCCATCTGGCCTTTGATGGTTTTCAGTTGCAGGGCGTTCAGGCGGTTCTCAACTTCCATCTTACGCTGCAATTGAATCCTCTGAACGTACAGGATGAGCCAGATGATGGCAACAATGACCAGGTAAATACCCAGCCAGAGAGGATATTTCAAATAGTAAAGCTTATTATCGCTGTAGGTATAAAGAAAAGCTTTGTTGCCTGGTTTAATAAATAACTCCGGCAGTTTGTTCCCGTTCTTTTTTAAAGAAATACAAAGAGGAAGTTTTGAAAAGGGATCGTTATCTACTTTAATATGAACAGGATGTCTTAAATCCGGCCGGAGTATTAATACCCTGTTGTTGACAGTAGTAAATATCATCTCCTTTTCTCCGTCCCTGTCTAAATCTGCTTTGAATCTTAATCGAGCAGGAGCAAAACCGGTAAATGTTTGGACAATATTCAACAAAGTATCCAGTAATATGCAGGAGTTATCACCGGTATTCATTAGCAATCCCGGTTCTCCTTTATAATCAAATGTTGCTATTAAATAAGGTATGTCACTGTTTAGACCATCTTTTCCGAATGATTTTTTGCGTAAAAACTTTCCGCTTTCATCCATTAAAGCAATCATCGAAGGCGGATCCGGTGATTTACTTTTATTCAGGAAATAAACAACAATCCGGTTTTTCCCGCCGGATTGTATTGTAGCAATATGAGTACCGGACTGATAAGCATCAAATTTTATGGGTGGGAACAGAAATTCAAGTTTTTCGTTAAATCCCATTACCCAGGAACTGTAATCGTTAAAAGGAAAAGCGATATTATCAGCATAATTTCCCGAAGTAGAACTGCTGCAATATATCTCCGGTTTGTTGTCTTCATTGAGGTCAATACATTGAGGATGATTAAGTTTAGCTCCTGTTTTGGGTGACCTGATAATAGTGTCCTTCCGTGCATTGTAAGCAAAAATTCCCCGCGGTTGTTTGGAATAACCGGCATTGACAATAAACAACAATTCATTAAAACCGTCGCTGTCCAGGTCTGCAACCAGGGCAGAACCCATACTGACATCAACACTATCTTTGAATTTATCTATAACCGAGACCGGCTTGTTCAAAAAAATAAAATCACCGCCCGTGAACGGATTAAAAGCATGGAGATAAAGCGTATCTTTTTGCAACGTAAACACATAAATTTCCTTTATAGAATCGTTATTCAGGTCGGCACAGATAAAATTATTAGAAACACAAGGATACTTTCCTGAAAAATTCCACTGGTCAATGGTGCTTCCATCGTTATGAAGTAATTTTATGGAAGCAAGGCCCAGTTCGTTCGTAAAAGCAATTACCCTTTCACTGTATCCGTCATTGTCCAGGTCGCGGTATTCTTCAATGGAATTGGGTTTATCAGCAACTCCCGAATAGGTTTGTGTAACAATATATTTCTGAAACACATCGGGCAGGGCAATAATAATCCCCATGGCAATGGGAAGCGCCAGCACAAACGGGCTGGAAATGAAATCGAGCCAATGGCTTTTGGTGATCTTTTTCACAATGGGTTTGCCGGGTTTGAGGGAGCAAAATACAAAAAAGTTGTGAGAAGGTGGTTTTCGGGATTTTTTGCTTTAATAATAAACAGGAAATTGACCCAATTGTGCTAATGTCGAATTGCCCTAAACAAGATATAATGTCTAAACCTACCGGTTCCGATGTTTGTGCTGCATTCTCTTTTAGAAATTACAAATCCAGAGTTCAATTCCGTAAGTGTATAGAAAAACAAAAACAACAATAAGTTCACTCCATCTTTACCGTTTCAATGAGGTCACACCCACCCATCCGCCGCCCGGCGCCAGGTGAATATTGATTTGCAGGATAAAATCGCCTTCGGGCAGGAAATCAAGATTCGCCTGAAGGTCGTGTGCATCCCAGTCGCCCATGGCGCCGAGGTACCATTTGTTGCCTGATTTCCTGGCTACAAGGATGTAATCCGACACTTTGGCATCGAGAACGATTGTGGTGTCCCAAACCGTTGGAACCGGAGAAAGGAAATCCATGGCGTCCTTTTCTTTCAGATAATTCGACGGACTGTCGGCCAGCATTTGCAAAGGGCTTTCATAAACCACATACATGGCCAGTTGATGGCAGCGTGTTCCCTGGCTCATGGGTTTGTTCCAGACCGCCCGGAAATTCTTTTTGGTGGCATTTATCATCGCTCCCGGCGTGTAGTCCATCGGCCCGGCCACCATCCGGATAAAAGGGAGGGTGACGTTGTGTTCCGGATTGGCTTTTTCACCCCATTTGTCATTTTCAAGCCCGGCAACGCCTTCACGTGTGATCACGTTAGGAAAGGCGCGGCGGAGCCCCGTGGGTTTGTATACTCCATGATAATCCACCAGCAGGTGGTGTTCTGATGCCTTGCGGGCAATACGCCAGTAAAAATCCACCATCCACTGATCGTCGCGTTGCATAAAATCCACTTTGATGCCTTTCACGCCCCATTGTTCAAACTGTTCCAGCGCTTTGTTAATCTGGTCGTCCAGCGCTTTCCAGGTCACCCACAGGATGACGCCCACATCTTTGCTTTTGGAATAGCGGAGGATTTCGGGCAGGTCCACATTCTCCCTGATTTTCAGCACATCATCCAGTTCGTACCAGCCCTCATCGAGGATAATGTATTCCAGTCCGTATTGATGGGCAAAGTCAATGAAATACTTGTAAGTATCCGTATTTACGCCCGATTTAAAATCCACGCCGTACACATTCAGCGCATTCCACCAGTCCCACGCCACTTTGCCGGGTTTGATCCAGGAAACATCTTTTAACTCAAGGGGTCGTGCAAGTTTCCAGATCATTTCCGACTGCACGAGTTCTTTGTCATTGCGGGTGATGATCATCACGCGCCAGGGGAAACTCCTGTTGCCGGATGTCTGTGCCAGCCACGGCGCTTGTTTGGTCACAATCACATTCCGGTCGCTGGTTTGCTCGGTTTCCAGCGGATAGCCCGCAAATTTGCCTTTCAGCCCGTAAGGGTTTTCTTTGATGCCAGTGAGGAACATTCCAGGATAATCAAAAAGATCGGCTTCGGAGATATACACTTTTTTGCCGTTTCCCAAATCCACCAGCGTGCCGGTGGAACAAAAACGGGACGGTGTGATCGCAGACAACCGAATGTATTTGTACTCCCTCTCCTGATGCGAGTGCAAACTTTCTTCTTCGGGAAACCAGATGTAATGGTCTTCGGGGAAATTGAAAACGGCCTGCTCATTGGCCACTTTCACCGGATCGCGCAAAGCGATGCCCCAGCGCCAGGCAACACCATCGTCGTACGCCCTGAAAGTGAGCGAGTATCTGCCTTTGAAAAAGAGGGTCATCTCGTTGAACCTGTCCCGGATATGATTGTATTTTCTGGCAACCACCGGGGACAGCAGTTCGTCAACACTCCGGCGGCGCACCTTTCTGACCCTGACCTGTTCGCCCATTTTCAGCCCGTTATCCAACTCCATAGAGATGGTAGAGGGAGCGATCACCGTCTCATTGTCCATCATTACGGAATAGGTTGTTATGTCTCCTGTTGTCACCTTGACCTCAATGGTTCCGTCGGGGGATGTGAGGGTGTAGGTTTTGGCGTTTACTGAACCAATGACAATAAAAATCAATAAGGTGGTAAAAAAACTTTTCATTATATGCTGTTTTATATGTTGATAATGATTTGTAAAAATCAGGAATATTCTGCAGACGGGAATTAAAGTCAAGCATTTTTTTTTGAGGAATTATTCACAGGATTCATAAGGTAAATTTTAAATCAAAAAACCTTCAAACAATCCCTTGCCAAAACCAAATAAATATTATTTTTGCAGCCGCTTTCAAGCCCAGGTGGCGGAAATGGTAGACGCGCATGGTTGAGGGCCATGTTCCGGTAATCGGAGTGCAAGTTCGATTCTTGTCCTGGGCACCGTTCTTATGAATGATGAATGACGAACGATGAATGTTGAATTTTTACCTCATCATTAATCATTCATCACTCAACACTCAAAGGGGCCCAAGTGGCGAAATTGGTAGACGCGCTACATTCAGGGTGTAGTGGCCGAATGGCCGTGTAGGTTCGAGTCCTATCTTGGGCACAAATAAGCAGCATTGAGTAGGTGCTGCTTTTTTTATTGGTAGTTTTTAATAATACCGATAGATGATAGGACGAGAAGCCTGTCCGCCGAAGCCGACGAATTAGAGGAGGCGAAGGCGGAAGTCCTATCTTGGGCACAAAAAGCCATCTGTTGAATGACGGGTGGCTTTTTTTATAATCGTGCGGTCAGGTTGACAAAAATTCTCTGGTATGTATAGGCTTGCTGGAAAATAGCTTCCCAGGCTACGGAAAGGGACAGCCGGCGAATGATCCGCCAGTTCAGGTTTACATCCGTTACATGTTGATTGATGTTTGTGTCGTAATAGGTCTGGCGATAATCAACGTAACGGTAGCTTGCACCGGCATAAAGTTTGCCGTGCAAAAGGTCGCGCGAAAGGTTGATACTGTAAATTCCGCCGGAAAGATAAGAAGTTTGCAGAAATGTTGCCGATAACGTAGCTGAAATACCGATGCCCGGTACACGGCTGAAAGTTACAAAAGCATACAGGTTTTTCGATGGTGCGGGGTCTTGCTTTCGTGCACGGTAAGAGGCCTTTACACCCACTGATAAATTCCGCACGGGCCGGTAGGTAACCTGAAATCGTATACCTTGCAGGGCGCCTTCATCAAGGAGTCGTTCCACAAAGTCTTTGTAACTTTCGTAATAGATGAGGTTTTTCCGGGAACTGTAGGAAACGGAAAACGACAATTGTTTGATGACACGGTAACGCAGCATCAGGTACAGATTGGTCAGGTTTAAGGTTGAACCGGCCGTGTCGTTAACCTTTTGGTAAAGTTCAAGTTCGGCTGTACCGAAAAAATACAGGTTTTTTGCCAGGGCATTACTGTGTTGAAGGTAGATGAACCTGCGGTCGGTGCTCCAGTTGTTTTCCTGGTCAATAAAAGCCACCGTAGTCCGCATTTCACGCTTTTTTTTACTGGTATAAATATGCCCGAAATAAAGTCCGAATTGAAAAAGTTTGAAATTAAAACTGTAGTCCTGATAGTCGGGACGCGAGCCCGCAAAACCACCGATCAGGACTTTCCCGAAATTGTTTTCCACCTGCAAACCGTCAATGGCCCCCACACTGGAAAGGTTCGGATTGATCCTGCGCCCCAGCCAGAGGCTCAGGCTTTTAACGGGCTGGTATTTAATATTCAGGTCGTAAACCTTTAAACCATTGAATACGTTTTTTTTGATGTCATTCCAGTTGACATTGCTGTGGACAAAAGAAATATAGGTATTGATTGAGAAATTGGAGTTGGCAATATTGGCAGCCCTCAACGAAAAGGTGTAACGCATCCGCTGGCTGCTCCCGCCGGGTGTGTTCGAAAGATTCGAATACGAAGAAACCGAAAGACGTCCCCTTATTTCCTGTTTGTTCTTTTTTTCTTCCACAGTTTTCGTAGTGTCTGCTGTTGTGGGGACAACCACCGGCACCGGCGTTTTCACCTCCTCTGTTTCTTTTGTGCTGTTTTCAATCTTTTGCTTTGCTTTTGGTGCTTTCATGGCCACGACCGCATCATCAGTTTTCAATTTAATGGTTGAAAGAGGCAGGCAAACGCACGAAATAGACGACAAACCGGTAACCTGCAAAGCCGGTATCATCTTGCCGTCGCGTTCCACAAAAAGCGTGTCGCCAACCGCGATGCCATCCGTTGATTTAAATTTCACATAAACATGTTGCGTTGTGATGTACGACACCCTTCCTTCTTCTTTACCTGCTGTGGCCTGGCCGTTAAGATAAAAGCCGGGAAAAATAAACAGACTGATGAGCACAAGATATTTCATTACCTGATTTTAAATGGGTTATGTGAGTTACTGAAGTTTTCATCGCCTGTAGGATGGCAATCCAGACAGGCAACACTGTTGTAAACGTAATCGCTCACCTCATCGTGTTCTTTGTCGGTATCGGCTTTGTTGTGTTCATGGCAGTCAATGCAACTGAAAAGGGAATAGTCGCTTGCCACAGTGTGACAATCGGAACAAAGCGCCCATTCACCATTGTGTTTTCCGCTGTATATAGGAAAATATTGTCCGTCGTGGTCGAAGGTTGAAGGCGACCAGACTGATTCCGAATGGCAAAGCTGGCAATCTGTGGAGAATTGTGCTGAAGCGTGGGGCGGGTTGGTGGTCTGGTTGTAATCTTCCTGATGACAACCTACACAGGTATTGGGTGTATTGTTGTAATCTCCGTTATGACACTCTGCACAATTGTTGGCGTTGTTGGCATGGGCGCCCGAGAGTACAAAAAAGTCATTGTGGACATCAAAAGATGCCGGTTGCCAGCCCGGGTCTGTTGTGTGGCAATCATCACAGTTGTCCGAAAGCCCGATATTCACATGGTTGGGATTGGTGGTATTTGTATAATCATCTGTATGGCAGGCTGAACAAAGTGTGGGCGTATTTGAGTATCCGTCAGCGTGACAAGCGGCACAGTCGGCATTAATATGGGCTCCGGTTAATGGAAATGCGGAAATGCTGTGATTAAATCCTCCTTCGCCTGAGCCGTCCGGGTGGCATTCCAGGCAAGCCACACTTTCATAAACGTAACCGCCAACCTCGTCGTGTTCACCATCCGTATCGTTTTTTTCGTGGCACTGTGAAGTTGTGCAGGTAAACAATGAATAGTTGTCGGGGTTGGTGTGACAATCGGAACAAGTATTCCACTCACCGCCATGTTTCCCTGAATAGATGGGAAACAGGTTGTCATGCTCTTTAAATTCCGCAGGCCTCCAGCCGGGGTTTGTTGTGTGACATTCTATACAATTTGTTGAAAAACCTATCTGTTGGTGGTTAGGGTTTGTGGTTTCATTGTAATTGGCTTCGTGGCAGGAAATACACTCCGAAGAAATGTTTGAATAATCATTTGGGTCTTTGTGACACCGGGCACAGTCATTTATAGCATGGCCCTGTGTAAGGGGGAAAATAGTGTGTGCAAAATCGGCGCCCGTCCATGAAAAAGCATCCATTTTATGGCACTGTTCACAATCGGTGGAATAATTGGCTTCCACGTGATTGGGAGCAGTAGTGGCCTGGTAGTTGTCAAGGTGGCAATCCACACATTCCACTCCCAGCGGATCGAAGCGCAAGAGCGAAGCTGTCAGGTGGCAATCGTAACAATCTGCCGTGATGTGGCCGCCCAGCAAAGGGAAACGGCTGTGCTGGTGGATTTCGGTGATGTCTTCAACAATCCACGAATTGGTTGTATGGCAACGTTCACAGTCGAAACCCACGGTTTGTTCATGGATGTCGGTGTGGCAACTCATGCAGGAGGGATTGGCTTCCGAAAAAACAAGAGTGGGGTGGCAGGATTTGCAGCTCACTTCCCTGTGTTGCCCCTGCAGGGGGAAGTGGGTGGTGTTGTGGTTGAAAGAAATATTGTTCCTGTTGATTTTCCAGCTTTCCTGGTTGTGACATTCACTACAACTGATCTTCAGATCCTTTCCGTGCGGTGAGTCGGAGGAAGGGAAAAACAGGGATGCAAAAAGCAATACTAATAATGACAGTTCTCGCATTTGAATTCGTTTAGTTTATACAAAACAAAAATATTCGTGCCTTCCTGTTTCTTTTTATGGCAACCGGAGCAGGCAACGTTTTTGTGTTTACCGTCAAGCGGAAAACGCGTATTGTTGTGATCAAATTTACCGGCATTCCAGTCGCTGAAGCCGTGACACTTTGTACAATCGGTAATGCCGTTGACTTCAAACTGTTTGTAGTGTTCGTCTTTATGACATTCAGTACATTTTCCGTGCAGGACGGCAAACCTTTGCGTGGTCGTTCCGTTGGGCAGGGTTTTAAAATGGCAGGCGTGGCAACTTTGGTCACGGTGCTTGCCCAGCAATTCAAAGCCGGTTTTTGAATGATCGAAAGTTATTGCCGTCCACGTATTTACGGAGTGACATTTTTTACAATCCCCTTCGGGAAAGTATTTCTCATCCATGAAGGTAAGATGGATGTTATCGTGGCACTGGGTGCAGGCATTGCCTTTGTGGCTGAAATCCCAATTGTCTCCCTTTTTATGACATACAAAACAAGGTGTTGCCAGATGAGCGCCTTCCAGTTTAAAACCGGTTTTGTTATGCTGCTCAATACTGAAGGTAAAAGAGTCAAAACCGGTCGTGCTGTGGCAGTCGGAACAATCGGATGCCAGCCCTTGTTCTTTAAATTGTCCCTTGTGATAATCAGCATGGCAATCGGTACAACGGTTGTGGCTTAAATGATCGGTAAACTTCGTTTTATGACACTTTTTACAGTCCACCGACCTGTGTTTGTTTTCCAGCTTGAAATTGGTTTTGTCATGGTCAAAAGAAGACAACGATTTAATGACATGGAAGGATTGTTCGTTGTGGCATTTGATGCAACTCGGGCCAAATTTGTTGTTATGGGCATCTTTGTGGCAGTTTGTGCATGAAGCAAAAGCAATTCCGGCAAACTCCCTGAATTCCACACCGTTTTTAGTAATTGTTTTGTGACATTTGCTGCATTCCGTTTCTGCGTGTTTTCCCTTCAAAGGAAATTTTGTGTTGGCGTGGTTGAATTTAGTGGCGGGCTTGAACTTTTGGAAATCGTGACACTGTTTGCAATCGGATGGAAGCGTTTTCTGATGGTAATCGGTATGGCAATTCAAACAGCCGGTATTCAGCCCGAGGAAGGTGTCTTTCCTCTTTTTTAATTCATTGTCCGCGATAAATTCAACCTTGTGGCATTTTTCACAAGCCAGCTTTTTATGTGTGCCCAGGAGGTCGTAACCCGTAAGTGAATGATTGAAATTATCCTTGTCAAAGCGGATCATTTTGAATTTCCTGCCGTGGTGTTCACTGTGACAAATTATACAGTTTTTGCCCCGGATATCTTTAGAAACATGGTACCCCCTGTTTTGGTCAATTTGATTTTTGAGCGCCGTGTGGCAGTTAAGGCACTTTTCGTTGCCCACTTTTTCGCCCAGTTCATGGCATTTGGTACAGTTTGAAAGTCCTTCCAGGTGTGCATGAGCCTGGGACAGATCGCCCGGTGACAATTGTGCAAAACCACTTTTGACAAACACCAGAAATAACAACACCAGAAACAAACCGGTTGATGGCTTTGCAAAATTATCATGAAATGGAAAAGCGGTTGCCCGTTTCATTCTACTTATGTTTTAAAACTGTTTCGCCGTATTTTTTGGTTATTTCCAGACCGATTTTTTTCAGAAAACCGGTAGGTAGTTCTCCTCCTGCAAAAATGTAAACCAGGTCGTTTTTCAGTATTTCCGTACTATCATCAAGTGTCGAGGCAAGGACGACTTCCTTTTCCTCAATCCTTGTCAGGTTTGTGTTGAACCGTACGTCCAGCTTTCCTTCCCGGACGACCTGTTCTATCCGTTCTTTGTTTTTCGGTTTTATACGCTGAAAAGCATCTTTGCGATACGAAAGTATCACATTATTTTGTCCGGCAAGCAGCATGGCCGTCTCCACGGCGGAATCGCCGCCGCCAACCACCACGATATTTTTCCCTTGAATGTCTTCCGGTTCCAGCAGGCGGTATGCCACTTTTTCGGTGGCTTCGCCGGGGATGTTCAGTTTACGCGGTGTGCCACGCCTGCCGATGGCCAGCAAAACCCGGTGGGCCGTAATTTCCGTTCCTTTGTTGGTGCCCACCCTGAAATACCCGTTTTCAGAGACAATGGATTCTACTTTTGTGTTTTCCACAATGCTTACCTGATTCTTACTCAAAGCTTTGTTCCATATTTCAAGCAGGGTGGCCTTGCTGGTTTCGTACAATTTAACTTTCCCGTAGAGCGGGAGGTTCATGGGTGCGGTCATCACAATTTTCGACCTGGGAAAATTAAAAACTGTCCCGCCCAGGGAATCCTGTTCAAGGGTAATACTTTTGAGTTGATGCTTCCTGGCAGTGAGCGTAGCAGAGATACCGGCAGGCCCTGCGCCCACGATCAGTAAATCGTAATCTGCCTTATGATTTTTATGAACCGACCTGGCAATGTTCTCGGCAGCCTGTTTGCCCTGTTCCACGGCATTCTTGATAAGGCCCATGCCGCCCAGCTCGCCTGCAATGAAAATACCGGGAATGTTGGTCTCGAAATTGTAATTGACATGGGGTAAGTCCACACCACGTTTTTCAGTACCGATACAAAGGGTAATCGCCTCGGTGGGACATGCATGGTAGCAGGCCCCGTGGCCGATACATTGTGAGGCATTGATGGTTGTGGCTTTCCCGTCTTTGATGCCGAGGATGTCTTTTTCGGGACAAGCCGCTATACAAGCGCCGGTTTGGATGCACTGGTTGATGTCAATCACCGGATGAAGTGAAACGGGCTCGTGGGTACCCTCTTTTTTGGCCAGCTCAATTTTTTCGGAGACAATCCTGGAAGCTTTCCTTTGCCGGCGCAGGTAAATAATCATGACCACCAGTATCAGAAAAAATACCGTAGAATAAATAACTATTTCTTCTAACAATAATTCCATCTTAAAAAATCCATTTATAACCAAGGACGATTGTTACCGCCACATGGATAATCATGATAACCAGCATGATGATGGCAAAAGGCAAATGAGCCACATGCCAGTATTTGAAAAGGTTCTGCATGGTCGTCAGGCGTTCAATCTTTCTGTTGAGTGCAATTTCATTCTTTATCAGCCTGATGATCTTTCTGCTTTCGTTGCGGCCCAGTTTATTTTGCTTCAGCACCGACTTTATATTCCACAGGTTGCGCCTGTCATCAAAATATTTCTTTATATAACGTACAAATGTATTTTTTTGTTTGATGTCAAGCCTTTTTTTTGTGGACTCAACGATCAAATGGTAACTTTCTTCATTTAATCTGAATTCGGTTTTCAGTATCCTCCCGATGTCTCCTTTCATTTCCCTGACCTCGTTCAGGCTCAGTTCCCGGCCTTCGATACTTCGGGGTATCTGAATGTAAATAAACCTGCCGATCACACCGCTGGCAAACACCGCCACCATGCTCCAGAAGCTGATAGATACCAGGCCGCCAAATTTGAAGGTGGTATGGAAAAGTACCATAATGGGGCCGAGGGTGCATAAAAAAATATGGAATTCAAGCCAGTGTTTCAACACCCCCCAACGCGCAATTAATGGCACTAACATTAACAAAATAATATTATCTTTGCTAAAATATTTTAACATACCAAAGATAAAAAATGGAAAACAACAGATCATTGGCCGTTAGTGCCTTGTTAAACCAGGAATTGAAAAAAGG
>CAJVWU010000074.1 GCA_913009755.1 uncultured Bacteroidia bacterium | reverse complement strand
AAAACCATCAGCCTATGATTTAAGAGCTCAACAAAGGCGATTAAATCATTTTGTAAAGGAATATAACCACATAAGACCCCATGAAGCTTTGGGTATGGAAACACCTGCTTCTGTGCACAATTTTTCGGCACGTCCTTTTCCAGAAAAAATACCTAACTTTGATTACGATTCAGAAATGAAAGTTTTAAAGGTTACACAAAATGGATCTATGAGATGGGGAGCCTATAACTGGGTTTATTTATCCGCTTCTTTACAAGGAAAATATGTGGGAGCTTTAGAAACGGGAAATGGAATATGGAGAGTTTTTTATAGAAATGTATTTTTAGGATTCTTCAACGAAAATGAATTAAGAACGAAAGAAAAATCAGTAAGGTTAGAAACTAATTTAGTGTAAAGTCTAATCTATAACTTTTGTAAACGATGTATATTAACGAACATTTGAATGAACAAAACTGAAAGACCAATTAACAATGAGAGATAATTTTAAGAAAGCTGTTCAGAATGTAATTAGATTTGGAGATACTGATATATTTCCTTTTCCTTTCGAAAGATATTTGTTTGATGAAAAACTTGAAGATACATTAGATAGTTTAATGGAAATGCATAATAATCTTGATGATGCATTAAGTAGATTTCCACCATTGACTATTGTAAAATTAAGTCAAGTTGGTTACTATGGTTTTAGAAGTGCTACTATGATTGAACCATTTTGGAATGTTTATTTCTTAGGTTTAGTTATTTCTTTAGCAGAAAAAATTGAGAAATCAAGAATTGAAGAAAAGGAAAAGATAGTTTTTTCATATCGATATAAATGGAATAATGAAAAGAGTTCCCTTTTTAAGGACGCAAATTGGATTGACTATAAAAAGCAATGTGTTGAATTATCACAATCTTATGATTATGTATTACAAACTGATATATCAAATTTTTATCCAAGAATTAATCATCATAAATTAGAAAACGAATTAAAGAGAATTGATAATATATCTGATATTGCAAAGAAAATAATTAAACTACTCGGACTATTCTCAGGAACAATATCATATGGATTACCTGTAGGTGGACCTGCATCAAGAATTTTAGCAGAATTAGCTCTTAATCATACTGATTCACATCTTAAATCAAAGGGAATTGTATTTTGTAGATATGTTGATGATTATACTATCTTCTGTAATTCTGAATCAGAAGCATATAAAACCTTAATACTGCTTTCGGAAAAGCTTTCAAATGACCAGTTGGGGTTACAAAAAAATAAAACTAAAATTATGAAAACTGATGAGTTCAGAGAAATTCATAATTTTTTAGACCCAAAACCAAAAGACGAAAGCTCTGATGATGAACAAAAGTTATTAAATATTTCAATTCGTTTTGATCCTTATTCAGCAACTGCAATTGAAGACTACGAGACTCTAAAACAAGCAGTTCGTGAAATTGATATTGTTGGTATCCTATCCAAAGAAGTGAATAAAACCAGAATAGACCAAACAGTTACAAAACAAGCAATTAACTCAATTAAAGCTTTGACAAAGGAGAACCAAGTACAGGCTGTAAGAATACTACTTGACCAAAACAATCTATTAACTCTTTCATCAGTATTTACAACGATTATGCGTTCAATGAGAAGTATTTATGATGACCTTAACAATAGTGGAAAGGAATTAATTGATAAATCTCTGTTAGAACTTTTTAAAAGCGAAAACTATTTAACGAAGATTGAGATAAATTTGAATTATATAGTTCAGATTTTATCAATAACACATTCACAAGAAAAAGAAGAATTATTTGTTCATCTTTATGAATCAGTACCAAATCATTTTCTTAAGCGCCAAATAATAATCGCTATGGCAAATTGGAATTGTCATTATTGGCTTGTTGATATTAAAAATCAATTTACAACAATGACAATTTGGGAAAGACGAGCATTTATTTACGCATCCTATTTTCTTGGTGATGAAGGGAAACATTGGAGAAACCACAATAAAAGTCTTTTTAGTAGAGAAGAAATACTTATGCGTGACTGGTGCTCACAAAGACGGCAGTCCAATAAATTAATTTTAGTATGATAACAGAAAGAGATATTGCAGGAAAATTCAGTGTTATTTGGAAGCAACATTTTCCGCTGTTGACATCGAATTTTATGAGAGTGTTTAATGAATTTCAAGTGAAACAACTAAATAAAGTTCCTATTCCAAAAAAGGAAAATATTAGATACGATTTAGTGTCTGAAGTAGCATTTATTTTATCTGACAAATTAATTGAAAACGGTAGTACTATTGAAGAATTCTTATCAGATAAAGCTAATTTGTTAGCTTTAGTTACTCAAACAGCATCCATAATTTGGAAATCAGGTAACTACACTAAGAAAGACTTGGTTTTAAGCAAAATGGAAATTGAAGAAATAGCTTTAATAAGTAGGAACATATTTGAGTTTATTAAAATCAATAAAAAAGAATCGGTGCAATTTAAACCAACATTAAAAGGATATGGCATTATTCCCGATTTAGAAGCAGATATCTCAATTGATGATACTCTTTATGAAATAAAAACAGTAAATAGAAATTTTAAATCAAGTGACTTAAAACAACTTTTTATTTATCTTGCATTAAGACAGGTATCAGGTAATATGATTTGGAATTATGCAGGATTATATAATCCAAGGAAGGGTACTTATTGTAAATTTAATATTAAAAGTATGGTAAGTAATTTGACTGGTGGATTATCACCGAACGAAACATTTGAAAACCTATTAAACAGTTTAGATAGAGATATACAAATTGATAGTAGATTTTAAAGAAAAACAGGGCATAACAAAGGCTATACGTAATTTGGGCAATATGTTGATATTGAGGTCTTTATCGTTAATTAAAATTTGTGATAAATTGAACATTAATCGTTTCAAAATCCCAAACTCCGCATAGCCCAACCGTTATGCCGCATGCAAGAAAAAAAATCAATAAACCTTTGGAGAATATACTTATTTGATATACCTTTGCAGTATATAAAACAAATATCATGAAAACAGTATCATTGAAAATTGACGATTCTATCTTCGGAGAAACTGAAAAGATTCTTTCAAGAATGAAAAAACCGAGAAACAGATATATTAATGAGGCTATTGACTATTACAATAGACTTCAGAGAAGGTTGATGATTGAAAAACGACTGAAAAAAGAATCTGATTTAGTAAAAAGTGATTCCATGTCCGTACTTAAAGAATTTGAGGATATTGATTATGTCGATTAAACAATTCGAAATATGGATTGCAGACTTGAACCCTCAAATTGGAACAGAACCAGGAAAAACCAGACCAGTTTTAGTCGTCCAAACTAATTTGTTAAACAAAATATTTCATCCTTCAACTATTGTTTGTCCAATCACAACAAATATAAAAATAGACTCTGAAATATTAAGAGTTCATCTTAAAAAAGGAATGGCAAACCTGAATCAGGACAGTGATATAATGATTGACCAAATTCGTACAATAGATAATAAAAGACTATTAAACAAAGTTGGAGATTTACCATCAGCCTTAATCGAATTGGTTAAAGAAAACATACAGATAATCATTGATTTAGAACAAAGCACGACGGCATAACAAAGGCTCATACGTAATGCGGGGTTCATCGTAAATTGAAAGATTATGGAAATAAAGAAAATTAGTAGTAAAATGAAAGTTAAGTGCTTCAAAAACCCGCACTACGCATAGTGTGCCAAGAATCAGCCACGGCAATAAATATTGGCTGAATGCTGTAAATAAGATGATAGTAGGTCTATCCGTGTCGTTGTATAGGCGATGGCACTAAACCACCTAAAGGTGCTGTGGTATTGAGCGTTTAGGAGAATCCTGTCCAAGAGACAGGCAGGTAAGAATAAAGGAGATGAACGAAAGTGAACCATTGATGAGGTGTCGAGAAGTGCGAACATTCAGTCAAAAGCTACGAAGTATGCTGCGGAGTGAAAAATGGTATGAAAATCATATCAATTGCAGAAGTTACCTATTTACTTTCTGTAAGGCTGGCGGCATTCAGATGGCATGAACTTTATTCAGGCTTATTTACGGAACTTGGGAACCTGTATATTGATGATAGTTTGTTGTTAATGCTACCGTTAAAGGATTCGTAGACAAACAAAAGGGAAATGCACAATAGAATCAATCTAAAGGCAGAATACCGATGCAATATTCAGGGGCAGACTAAGCCGTAGTAGTGATAAAGTTTCTGTAATGGAAATGGAGCGAAGGGTTTAGCTAATTTGTTTTATATTTGGTCAACTTTAACGAGGATGAGCCTTTTAATATGGGACATTTTAGAAGAGCCGTATGATGGGAGACTATCACGTACGGTTCTGTGAGAGGCTTAGGGTGAAACTCCCTTTGCCTACTTGATGCCAAACCGTCAGACTATCTAAAAACCCAACAACATTTTGTTACTAATTCCCGGTGCCTGATCATACTGCATAACCAAGGTTTTCATGCCTTTCCTGTATGAAATTAAAATTAAATCCTTCTGAGAGAATCAGGTATTAAAAAGGGGACAGAACATAACCAACCTTTCTAATATCAGCAATAATCTTCGACTTTGTATATTTCGGATACTGAAAAAATCAAACCAAATCAAAACGATCAAGGTTCATTACTTTGTTCCATGCCGCCACAAAGTCCTTTACAAATTTATCTTTAGCGTCTGTACTTGCATACACTTCGGCAAGTGCTCTAAGCTCAGAGTTTGAACCAAAGATAAGATCTGCACGAGTTCCAGTCCATTTCAGAGTGCCGGTTACACGATCACATCCTTCAAATGTTTCTTTAGACTCAGAAGTTGGCTTCCAAAGGGTACTCATATCAAGTAAGTTTACAAAAAAATCGTTGGTAAGAACTTCGGGACGTTTAGTGAAAACACCATGTTTAGAGTTATCAAAGTTTGTGTTCAAAACACGCATTCCGCCCACGAGAACTGCCATTTCAGGAGCAGTTAATGTTAACAATTCCGCTTTATCAATCAACAATTCTTCTGTTGATAGGGTGTATTTAGTTTTTAAATAGTTGCGGAAACCATCAGCTACTGGCTCCAGCACAGCGAAAGAGTTCACGTCGGTTTGTTCCTGCGATGCATCCATGCGCCCCGGAGTGAAAGGAACGGTTACAACATAACCTGCGGCTTTCGCAGCTTTTTCAACACCGGCACAACCAGCCAATACAATAAGGTCTGCAAGAGAAACCTTTTTCCCGTTAGATTGGGCACTGTTGAATTCTTTTTGGATACCTTCCAGCGTTTTCAATACCTTCGATAGTTGAGAAGGATTGTTAACAACCCAGTCCTTTTGTGGTGCTAAACGAAGGCGGGCACCGTTGGCGCCACCCCGTTTGTCGGATCCACGAAAAGTAGAGGCCGAAGCCCACGCGGCAGATACCAACTGAGATACAGACAGACTGGAATTTAATACTTTAGCTTTTAATGCTGCAATATTTTTTTCATCTATCAAGGCATGATTCACGGCAGGTATCGGATCTTGCCAAATCAGTTCTTCTGCAGGCACTTCAGTACCTAAATAGCGTGCCCGTGGTCCCATATCCCGGTGAGTCAGCTTAAACCATGCATGAGCAAAGGCATCGGCAAATTCGAGAGGATATTCATAGAAACGTCTTGAAATTTTTTCATAAACGGGATCAAAACGCAAGGAAAGGTCTGTAGTAAGCATCGTTGGTGCATGCTTTTTAGACTTGTCGTGGGCATCAGGAATGACACCCTCTGCATTTTTTGCTACCCACTGATGTGCACCGGCCGGACTTTTTGTTAATTCCCATTCGTAGTTTAACAGATTTTCGAAGAAGTAATAACTCCACTTGGCTGGAGTTCGTGTCCAGGTAACTTCCAAACCGCTACTGATTGTGTCGCCTCCTTTACCTGAGCCAAAGGTGCTTTTCCAGCCTAAACCTTGTTCTTCAATATCGGCAGCTTCGGGTTCAGGTCCCACAAGTGTCGCATCTCCGGCTCCGTGGGTTTTGCCAAAAGTGTGTCCACCGGCAATAAGCGCCACTGTTTCTTCATCATTCATAGCCATACGGGCAAACGTTTCGCGAATATCTTTAGCCGCTGCAATTGGATCAGGGACACCGTTTGGACCTTCCGGATTTACATAAATAAGTCCCATTTGCACGGCTGCAAGAGGATTGTCAAGGTCGCGTTCTCCAGAGTACCGTTTGTCAGCTTCTAACCACTTAGTTTCGGAACCCCAGAAAACATCCTCGTCAGGTGCCCAAACATCTTCACGACCACCGGCAAAACCAAAGGTTTTAAATCCCATTGATTCTAAGGCAACATTACCGGTAAGAATCATAAGGTCTGCCCAGGATATTTTTCGACCATACTTTTGTTTGATTGGCCAAAGCAGCCTTCGAGCCTTGTCGAGGTTGACGTTATCGGGCCAACTGTTAAGCGGTGCAAAACGTTGTTGTCCGCTTCCGGCACCACCACGGCCGTCACCTGTGCGGTATGTGCCTGCACCGTGCCACGCCATACGGATGAAAAATGGTCCGTAATGGCCAAAATCTGCCGGCCACCAGTCCTGAGAGTCGGTCATAAGCTTGTGAAGGTCATTTTTGATGGCTTGCAAATCGAGGCTCTTAAATTCTTTGGCGTAATTAAAATCTTCACCCATAGGGTTAGATAAAGAACAGTGTTGACGCAATATGCTTAATTTTAACTGATTTGGCCACCAGTCGCGGTTTTTTGTCCCGCTGATTCCAACATTGTGTTTTCCAGTTGCTCCGGTTACCGGGCTTTTGCTGATTTTGCTTGATTTATTTTTCATTTTTAATTTAAGTTATAAAATGATCATTAAAATAGTTTACAAATCCAATTCGTGTAGTTAATCAATGATTACACAAACAATCGCAATGTAATCGGATCCCCTTTTCCCTGCTGTCATAGCATTCTGATTGCCGGCAACAGGGGGAACTGGTACTACTGGTGATTTTTTTCTTTTTTTCCATAATATTCAGAATTAAATGATAATTATCTTGAATTATTTATTTTCTTTTAAGAATCTTCCAATTATCTGAAGTTTTATATCTTCTATTTTAAAGTTAACTATTCCTTTTCTTTTAAAATACTCTGAAATCATCTCATCAAGTTCTTCATCTCTGTAATCTTCAATTCGGTCGGAATCACAACAATATAAATGATGATGATTTTCCATTACTGCATCATATCGCATAATGTCTTTATCAGTTTTTACTTTATTTATTATTTCATTTACCACCAACGCGTCAATTACTTTATAAACTGTTGCTGTTGCAATATTGGGGTGTTTTTTTCTAATATAGTCAATAATGTTCTCTGCCGTCGGATGATTGTTAAGTATAATAATAGCTTCTAAAATAACAACTCTCTGAGGTGTTACTTTAAGCCCTTTGTCTATTAATTCATTCCTTATTTCAGTTATTTTCATGGCAAATATTTCTCCAAAGATAATAATTCTCTTTTAATAATAAACAAATTTAGCAATATTTTTTTTAGAAGCAGGAATTATTGCTCTCTTTGGAAAGCCTTGTTTTGAGCTTTGGTTTGTGTGGCTTTAAAATGTGTGCAATGTGGGTTGGGCATCCTTTCTTCTATTAATTTTTTAGGTTAATAATTGCCTCTGGAGTTTTCGTCGGGTAACTCAGGCGGGTTGCCCCGCCCTTGTCCCCTAAGAACCGTACCTGATAGTTTCCCATCATACGGCTCAAGCTCTCAAAAGGCGGATTAAACCACCCGGCAATATACACAATACTCAGTTTGCATATTTAAACTTTTCCCTGCTGGTAAAATAATTGTTCCAAGCCACGTCGAAAGGGTTAGCTTTACCTTTAATGAGTTTATGGCGCTTGATATGGAAGCAGGCAAACAAACGAAGCAGAATAATTTTGCCATCGTTGAATTTGCCGAAGAACTGCCAATTCCGGTTGCCGACACTCATAAAAATAAGAGAAACGATTTTTCTGTAGCCCAGCTTATTATGCCTGCGTCAAGCCCAGTTCCAGATGTTCCGCCAAAGGATTCTGTCCAATAAGTAAAAAGCTTTCTTGGAACATGCATGCCTGTGGTAGTTAGCCCATCCGGTGATTACCGGGTTCAGGTTTCGGATTAAAACTGCTGCTTTGGCCCCCCTGTGTTTAACAATAATTTCCTTCAGTTTTTCTTTCACTGACCTGATTGCCTCTTTTGTAGGTCGTATAAGAAGTTTCCCATGGGAATACCTTCTTATGTTCTGACCAAGAAAGTTGAATCCATCGGTGATATGGGTAATTTTAGTTTTCTCCGTCGATAATAGCAACCTTCTGTGATTAAGGAATTCCTCAATCAGTGGTTTGACCCTGTTTACCAGAATGTCCTTGTCGGATGCCGTTACGACAAAGTCGTCGGCATACCGTATAAGGTGGATTTTGTACGGGTTATTCTTTCGGCAACCATCCGGCCTGATTTTTTATACCAAAGGCCTTATCAATGGTTGCTTCAAGTCCGTCCAGGGTCATATTTGCGAGGGTGGGGGATATGATTCCCCCCTGCGGAGTACCCATGTTGCGCTGTCTTTTCTTGAAAGGGGAATAAAACATCTTTCAATAGTATCGTAACAGCCCCGTTTCCGGCGAAACCCGTACGAGCCTTTGTCCGCCAGGGTTTCGGATATTGGTTCAAGAGCAAGAAGGTGTAAGGCCTGAAAAGCACGGTCATTCATTGTGGGTATTCCCGGCGGTCTTTTCTTCCCATTCTTTTTGAGAATATAAAGACGTCGCAGAGGCCATGCCTTGTAACCTTTCCTGACTAAGGATAAGGCTGCCCGGAATTTTTGTTGAGGGGTTTTCCACCGCACACCGTCAGTTCCCGGGGTGCGTTTTCCTGAATTTTCTGTAACCCGTTTCACGGCTAATAGTTTAGCTGCAAACGAGTGGGTGAGCAACCATTGCAGGGCTTTCGCCTTATTATGTTTGCCTTCCCTTGTTGCCTTTGCAATACGTAATTGTAATAACTTTACAGACTGATTTACCTTTTCCAGTTGATGGACTTCCAGTTTTTCAGTTTTGTTTCAGATGCACAATCCTGTTTAATGGATTTCATTTGCTTTCCTAAATAAGAGTTTTACTACAATGTTCTTGCAAAAGAAGAACCAGATGGAAGTTAGCGCGATTTTCACCGGAGGCAAATCTTGAACCACTATCCCCCTCATTACAAAAGGGCATTGGCTTTCTCCATCCTCCCATACCTGCACGGCATTGTATTGGCCTTGCGGCGAATCTACCTTCTGCAACGAAGGAGCTGTACAGGCTTACCACGTTCCGTTCAAATAACAGGCTGGGTTAGGTGCTGCCTATATACCGGAAGCTCAACATCCATGTGCTCATAGCAAACGTACTTGCATCCTGTCTTCCTGCCCTTTTGGCCAATGTGTATCAACAACTTTCACATTTTCGCTGCATGACGGTACGTCAACAGTAGTTCAGTTATCTTCACCATACCACCCAAGCCGACACCTTTTGGAATGTTGCTATCCGTCGGGGAATCTTGTCCCGGCAGCTTCCACCCCAACGTTGCCATTGACGCATGTGCCGGCAGGCTACTCATGATGGAACATGAGGTTAAATCAATTCTTTAAAGAATGCTTAACAGTTATTTGAACGACTTCGTGTCGCACTTTGCCTTGCACACAACAGCTATTCAAAAAATGGCAGAAACCAAAAAAGCCTTTTCTGTTGTGGCTTCACGAGCGGCAAATGGGGCTCGAACCCACGACCCTCAGCTTGGGAAGCTGATGCTCTACCAACTGAGCTACTGCCGCACTTTTTCCATCTGCAAATTTGCAAATATTTTTTCAATCCATAACTATAACTTCCCCTTTTACTGCATCCAGTTTAATCCGCTGGCCTGTTTTCAGATTGTTCATGGCTCCTTTCATGCTGACAACGGCAGGCAGTCCGTATTCGCGGGCAACCACAGCACCATGTGACAGGGGGCTGCCAATCTCGGTTATCAAACCTGAGATCACACTGTAAAAAGGTGTCCAGCCCACATCGGTAAAACGGGCAACCATGATCTCGTCTTTTTGAAGGAGCCTGGCATCGTTCATATTATTGACAAGTCGCACGGTGCCTTCAACAATCCCCCGGCTGACCGGAATTCCCGAAAGTTCCGATGAAGGTTCAACGGCATTGGCTTCTTCTGGAAACGGAATGCCGAAACTCAAATCAGAAAATGAAAGTTCCTGCATCTCAGGATACAGGCGCTGCCTCGCTTTCGCTATGTTCTTCCAGTATTCATAATCCCCCGATTTTAACATCTCCCCTATTTCCCGGTGCAGAAGGAAAAATATTTGCCCGTTGTTTTCCAGCATTTTTTGATCAACCATCATCCGGGCAAGATGGCGGTATGCTTTCTTAAACTGATATTGTATCCCGATAGACCATGCTTTGGTTTGTTCACGCCTGGCTACGGCTTTACGCGCTTTTGGCAATATGGATTTCACGATCATTTTCCCGATCCATTTCAAATCGTTGTCGTTTAATGAACCCGGCCCGGAAGCATACCCGTTGACGTGCCCGTTAAATCCTTCCCTCATCAACCGTGTTTTGGTTTTTAGCCCTTCGATAACAGGTGTTGGGTCAACGGCCCATTCCCGTTCAAACAGTTCGGCTTCCCTGACACAGCGGTGGCCGTGGCGGTTGATGAATTCATGCCAGGCTGTTTTTACTTTTTCAGGGCCTGTGGTGGTGAGATAGCTCAACGAATCTTCGTTGGAAACATCAAGAAATGTTGTTTTAAGATTCTTCTCTTCGGTCAGCAGTTTAGCCAAATGGTCAATGGATTCAAGCACATGTGCACTTTCTATCTCGGGAATGCTGTTGAAAAGCCCTGACACCTGTTCCAGGTGATGCCGTTGTGGCATTTTACCTCCGGAATAGATATTTAAAATAGTGGCAAAAAGCGAACCGGATTGCGAGGAGGTCACATAATGCAGCGAATAAGCATCAAACAATGTTTGAAGATTATCATCAATTAACCGAAAGCAGCCTTTGATGTCACCAGGGCATTGAAGCCGGAAGGTGTCGTGCAAATTTCTAAGCTTTTCCCGTGCTTTGGAAGCCGTATTGATGTAACGCATCATTTTGATAAAGTTGATTACCCCCCGGGAAAGGCTGACTTCCCTATTTACTTCAAGACCGGGGACGATGGAACCCACGATAAGAAAATCAAGGTTTTCCTTTTTCGAGAGAAAAACTTTCCTGGTACTTTCATACAGCCGGTTCATGTCGAAAAACAAGTGGTTATAAAATGAATGGACAAACAGGTTTTTATCGGAATATTGATCCAATGCTCCTATTTTCCTGTAAAATACCTGAAGACCGACTTCTATGGCCCGCGCAAACGTAGAAAGTGTCAGTGGCGTTACCGGACCGGGCATCATTTCACCGATGTTTCCTCTTGTGTAAATGGGTTTGTCATATAGCGGTGCATCATCCAACTCATTCAAATGGACTGTATCCAGGTTAGTTACCGGCCTCAGTTGCAGCCACCATAGTTTGCCGTCTTTGTCAATCGCCCATTCCATGTCTGCCGGTTTACCGTATTTTTCTTCAATTTCCAGCGCCTTGTGGATCAGCCGGTCAAGCCATTCTTTTTTGATCAGCTTGTTTTCGGAAAGTTGTCCGTTGTGTTTATAAAATGAAAGATTCTCACCGCCTTTGTGTCCTGACATCAACGCTTCGCCAAGACCTTCGGTAACACTAATGGTGATCAGGTCATGCCTTTGTTTAACCGGGTCAGCCGTAAACAACACCCCCGATATCACCGGCTCTGTCATTTCCTGAATAATGACGTTCATTCCGGTTCCGTTTCCTGTCTGAAGATTCTTTTTATAGGATGTAACCGACTGTGAATTTACCGAATCGAAACAGGTGCTGACGGCTTTTAAAAGATTGTTTTTCCCAATGACATTCAGGTAGGTTTCAAACTGGCCGGCATAGGAATGGTCTGTGCCATCTTCCCCATCAGCCGATGACCTGACGGCATAAGGTTTGTTCGCCGGGAGTGAATTCAGGAATTTCCTGATCTCCGCAGGAGAATTGTAGAGTACAACATACGTTTCCGGAATATTAGCCCCGAACTTTTTTAATTTTGCCAACCCGCGGGCTTTGCCTCCGCCCTGCCCTGACGGCAAATGGTCAACAGGTACTATTGATGTCAATTTCATGTTTTCCCAAATTGATTCCCATTTCGGCAAATCCGATCCCTTTTACCCCGTCATACACAAATTCGCTTTCAGCCTGTCGCAAATAATACGTCTCGTCCATCCTGAAAGGAAAAAATGTTCTCATCTTCAATGATAATGTTTTTACCGGCCCGTCCTTGTCTTCCTGCACGGGAAATGATAATGATTTGGGCATCAGGCTATCAAATTTCAACTGATCAAACGAGGGTATTTTAAAGATGGTTTTGTAGCGGTCTCCCGTATAGATGAAAGCGGCCTGAAGGTTTTTGACAAAACCATAACTGATGAGGCTGAAATTAAAAAACCGGCCGTCTTCCAGCAGTCCCAACAGCCAGAAATGACGGTCCCAGTCCGGCCAATTGCGGTTACCCCAGCTATGATCGCGCACACCCACAAACTCCAGCTCATGGCGTTTGCCTTTCCATTGGATGACACCTGTCATTTTACCGGCCTGCTCGTAATGTACCTGGTCCAGTTCACGGAGTTTGTTAAAAAAATTCCGGTCCCATCTTTCTTTGGCTATTTGTTTCCCGACCTGCAAAGCGGTTGTGCCCACCTTGTCGAATACAACCAGCGGTGCTGCTGCAGTCCATTCCACATCAAGTTTTATATGTTCTTCTTTTTTGCCTTGTGGCAGCGTTCCTTCATATTTTATTCGCCATTTCTCACCGGGGACAATGCACTCATATTCAAGAGGGCCTTGTTTGAAACCCTTACCTTCGGGAAAGTTGCGATTCTCAAATCCCCAGACCCCTTCACCGGGTATATTTACTTTCATCCAGTTTTCGTTGGGTTTGTCAGACCGGAATGACAGGCGGGTAACAAAGGTAAACCCTTCTTTGGAGATGCCTGCAAAATAAGAACTGTCGTTAAATGACTTCTTTCCTGTTTCAGTATGTTTTGATTCCAGTTCTTTTAGTGTGAATTCACGTTTCTTTTTCCGTTTGGTCATATAAACGGCGAGGATGCTTTTCAATATTTGTTTCATGAATGATCTATTTTTCGCAAATATATTAAAATGGATGTCTTTACCCATTTTTTTTCGATTGCCGCAGAAATTCCTTCTGACGGATAATTATGCCATTTCATAAAAAAATAATTAAACCGATTCTGCCGCCCGTGACAGATATGGGTGAATATTGTTAGTTTTGTTATCAACAAATCCGAATCGAATACTATGTCAACGGATACGCACGGTAATAAGTTTTCTTTACGGAAAAGGGCGAAAAGTTTTGTTTATGCTTTCAGGGGCATTGGCCATGTTTTCAAAACGCAGCCCAACATGCAGATACACGTAATCATTGCTTTGCTGGTCATTGTTGCAGGGCTCTGGCTTGAGCTGAGCATTGCCGAGTGGCTGTTTATTGTCTTTGCCGTCGGCCTGGTCTTTTCTGCCGAACTGTTTAATTCGGCAGTGGAAAAGCTGGTAGATTTTATTTCACCGGGATATGACGACAGGGCAGGCAGGATAAAAGACATGGCTGCCGGGGCTGTTTTCATTGCCGCCATTACAGCGGCAGTTATCGGGCTTTTGATTTTTGTACCACGATTGATCAATTTACTATGATACTGATTGCAGATAGCGGGGCTACCAAAACACACTGGGTATTGATTGGCGACAAGTCGGTAATCGCTGAAGTTTATACCCTTGGTTTTAACCCGTATTATTATAAAACGGATAAGTTTGAAAAATCACTTTTGGCAGAACTGGCATCAAAAGTACCGGTAAACAACATCAGCCATATTTATTTCTACGGTGCGGGGGTGTCGTCAGAAGCCAACAGGGACATTGTGGAAAAAGCAATCAAATCCGTATTCCCCGGTGCTGTAATCGAAACGTATCACGACCTGTATGGTGCGGCCATTGCGTTATTGGGTAACAGGAAAGGAATAGCCTGCATTTTGGGGACGGGCTCAAATTCGTGTTTATGGGACGGACAGCATGTTGTGGCCAATGTACCTTCGCTGGGCTATATGCTGGGTGATGAAGGCAGCGGGACTTACATGGGAAAGTTGCTGGTCAGGGATATTTTGATTGGTGAGGCGGATGGGGAAGTTTCCAATTTGTTTTATCAGCATAACCATCTCGGCTTTTCAGGAGTCCTTGACAGGATTTACAAACAGCCCAATCCAAACCTGTTTTTCTCAAAACAAACAAAATTTTTAAAAGAGAACCTGCACTATCCCTATTGCCGGCAAGTCATTCAACGGGCCTTCAATGATTTTGTGACAGTGCAATTGTCAAAATATCCCGGCTACGGTTCCCTGCCTGCCTGTTTCGTGGGTTCTATTGCCGTTAATTTCAAAGATATCCTCCGGGAAGTTCTGTCGAAAAACAGCATCTCCATGGGTAAAGTCATCAAAGAGCCGATGGAAGGGATGATTGGGTATTATCTGAATAAATAAACGCATTGAAGAAAGCTGTCAGGTCTCTTACGCACGGGGCCTATAGAGGCCTGACAGGTTGATTTTACCTTTTAATATTATCTTTAATAAAACCGATCATCCGATCGGTCTCCGAAGGGGCAAACCATGTGATCTCCGTATCCTTTCTGAACCAGGTCATCTGGCGCTTGGCATAGCGGCAGGTATTGGTTATTATCTTTTGGGTGGCCGTGTCCAAATCCCATTCCCCGTCGAAATATTTAAAAAGTTCTTTGTATCCCACCGTGTTCAGCGCATTGTATTTTCTCAACGGGTAAACCTGGCGGGCTTCTTCAAGCCACCCTTTGTCAAGCATTAGATGTGTTCTGTGGCCAATGTGTTCGTTCAGCACTTCCCTCGGCACATCCATTCCAATCTTTATTATATTGAAATCTCTTTTTTTGGGCCGGTTCAGGCGCTGTTCCGAATATGGTTTTCCGGTTTGAAGGCATACCTCGATAGCCCGCATCAGCCGTTTGGGATTGTTCAGGTCAACCTGCCGGTAATATTCGGGATCAAGGGTTTGCAGTTTCTTTTTCAGTGCTTCAATGCCTTTCGTTTCAAACAATTCGTTCAACCGGTTTCTCAATTTATCATCCGGGTCGGGCAATTCGTCAATTCCTTTACAAACGGCATCAATGTAAAGCCCCGAACCGCCAACCATGATGACAGCATCTGTTGTTCTGAACAGATTTTTCAAAAGCTGCAGCACATCATTCTCAAAGCGTGAAACATTATAATCGTCCTTCACGGAAAGGTGGCCCACAAAATAATGTTTCACTTCGGCCAGTTGGTGTGCATCGGGGGCAGTGGTGCCAATGGGTATCTCCCGATAAAACTGCCTTGAATCGGCAGATATGATCTCCGTATTAAGAGATTTGGCCAGTGCAATGGCCACATCCGTTTTTCCCGATGCCGTAGGACCTGAAACAACGATAAGATTTTTGGAAGTAGCTTTCAATTCAATTTACCTTCGGGGTTTTCAACAATCTTTTTCACGGTAAGCCCCTGCTTTTTCCCTTCTTCAAGCATAAACCGGTAGGCTTCCTCAAAATTATTTTTTATTTTTCCGTCAAGGATGGCTTCGCGGATAACTGTTTTGATTATCCCCACAAGTTTTGAAGGTTTTATGCCGAAAGTTTCCATGATCACTTCACCGCTGACCGGGGGCTGCCAGTTGCGGATGCGGTCTTTTTCCTCAACCTCTTTCAGCTTTTCGCGAACTTTTTGAAAATTCATCAGGTATTGCCGGACCTTTGCATCGTTTTTCGAAGTGATGTCGGCTTCACATAACTGCATTAAATCATCCACATCATCG
Source organism: uncultured Bacteroidia bacterium (assembly GCA_913009755.1). Lineage (GTDB taxonomy): Bacteria > Bacteroidota > Bacteroidia > Bacteroidales > F082 > JAADID01. The sequence continues at coordinate 4,342 of CAJVWU010000074.1, read as the reverse complement.
CCGGCTTCATAAAGCAACCGCCTGATGGCCGAATCGGTAACGATTTCCTGTGCCAGGGCGATGGGCCTGAGGTGCAACTGGACCAGATTTTGCACATACCGCATGCGATCGTTCATAGGGAGTTTCATTTGTCTGAATATTCCGGGAACCATCTTCGCCCCGATAAATTCATGGGCATGAAAAGTCCAGCCAATCCCTTTTTCGTATCGCTTGGTTACCGGTTTTGCAATGTCGTGCAATAAAGCAGCCCATCTTAGCCACAAATTATCACTTTTTTCAGCCAGATTATCCAGCACCTGCAACGTATGATAAAAGTTGTCTTTGTGTGCCTGGCCATTGATGATCTCCACGCCCTTCAACTCCGTAAATTTCGGGAAAATGATTGCCAGAAGGCCGGTTTCGTCCAGTATTTTAAACCCCCTGGAGGGTTTATCGGAAAGTATGATCTTGTTCAACTCATCCGTAATGCGCTCGGGCGAAACAATGGTGATGCGGTTTTTGTTCCGTTTGATGGCATTGAAAGTATTGACCTCGATGGAAAAATCAAGCTGCGTGGCAAAACGGATGGCACGCATCATGCGAAGCGGGTCGTCAGAAAAAGTAATATCGGGGTCAAGAGGAGTACGGATAAGTTTATTTTTAAGGTCTTCCAGTCCGTTGAAAGGGTCATACAGTTGCCCGTAATCTTTGGCTTGCAGGCTCAGCGACATGGCGTTGATCGTAAAGTCGCGCCTGCGCTGATCATCCGAGAAAGATCCGTCTTCAACGATGGGCTTTCGTGAGTTTCGCCGGTATGATTCGCGCCGGGCACCTACAAATTCGAGGTCCCACCCGCCTACCCGGATCATGGCCGTGCCGAAATTCTTGAAATAACTGGCATGCACACCGTGACCAAATGCTCCGGCAATTTTTTTGGCCACGGTAATCCCGCTGCCAACCACGACAAAGTCCACATCTTTTGAAGTCCTGTCAAGTAAAAGATCACGGACAAAGCCACCGATTACATAAATCTTAACATTCAGTTCATGGCAAACAGCAGCTACGGTACTGAAAACATGATCCTGTAATTTATCGCCAAAATTCATCATCACAGGCAAAAATAAATATTCCTGATAATGGTTGCGGTAAATTCAGTCGGGAATATTAAATTACCTGAAAATCACCGGAGCTATTTTTCCCGGTGAAATCTTTGAAATATCATTTTTTCATTTTATTAATCTGCTTTAACAAATAATACTTTGTATATCGCGTTAAAACTTTTATCCGGTTCATGTTATTGCAACTTTCATTTAAAATTCAATGTCATGTTAAACATGTCCGCCTTATGTAAAATATTCAAACGACCGGGTATTGTAACAGGCCTTTGCATGGTATTTCTTTTGCCTTTTGTGGTGCCTGCCCAGGAGATCACCCAAACCATTCGGGGGGTTGTACTGGACAAAGATTCACAGGTTACGCTGCCGGGTGCGCACCTTATGATTGCCGGTTCCGATCCGCCCATTGGAACGGTCACAGATGTTAACGGTGAATTTTCTTTCGGCAAGTTGCCGGTGGGCCGATACAACATCACGGTTTATTACCTGGGATATGAAACCCAAACTATCCCCAATGTTTTGCTTAACTCGGGAAAGGAAACCGTATTGAAGATCGAGCTTACAGAATCGGTTGTTAAACTCAGTGAGGTCGTTATTTCAGGAAAGCAAAACAAAGCGGAAGCCATCAACAAAATGGCCACCGTAAGTGTTATGAAGCTTAATGTGGAAGAAATGGAACATTACGCCGGTACATTAAATGATGCAGCCCGGACGGTTTCATCTTTTGCGGGTGTAGCTTCAAACCCTTCGGGCACCAACGACATCATTATCCGTGGCAACTCTCCGCGGGGTATGGCCTGGCGGCTTGAAGGCATTGATATCCCCAACCCCAATCATTTTGCCGAAGAAGGCTCCTCAAGCGGCGGGCTCAGCATTCTTAACGGGGCTGTTTTGGCCAATTCCGATTTTTTTACCGGCGCCTTCCCGGCCGAATACGGCAATGCCTATTCGGGGGTGTTCGATATGTCACTGCGTGACGGCAACAACAAAACACACGAGTATTCCATCCAGGCGGGCTTCCTCGGACTTGATGCCACATTTGAAGGCCCTTTCCGTAAGGGCAATCCCTCATCCTATCTTTTCAATTACAGATTTTCCACACTGACCCTGTTCCAGGCACTGGGAATTAAACTTGTCGGTGATGCCGTCCCTTCATTTCAGGATTTAACCTTTAAGATCAAAGTGCCCACAGAACATTCGGGGACATTCTCAATTTTCGGCATAGGCGGGATGAGTAAAGTCACCGAAGAAGAAACACATTTTAAAAATGATTATACCACCGGTATGTGGGTCATCGGAGCAAAGAATATCTATTTTATTAACAAAACCACCTATCTGACAAGCATCATTGCCTACACGGGTTCGGTAAACAAATGGGATTATAAAACCCTGGATAAAGACAATGATTTTACTTCAAAGGCCATTGATAATTTTATCTATCAAACTCCGAGGATTTCCCTGAATGTTAACCATAAATTCAATTCGAAAAATGTCCTGAAAACAGGCGTTGATTTTACCTTTTCGCGTTATGACCTGCTGTCGGACCGTTACGATTATGAAATAAACAAACTGGTTACCGGGGTATATCAGAACGGTTCCACAATCCTTATGCAGGCCTGGGTGAGCTGGAAGCACCGTTTTAATGAAAAATTAACGCTGGTCAGCGGATTGCACAGTATGTACCTTTTACTGAACGGAAATTATACGATAGAGCCCCGGCTGGGGATGAAGTGGAGTTTCAGGCCATCACAGGCCTTGAATTTCGGATTTGGGTTGCACAGCAGGATGGAATCGTTGTCAACCTATTTTGCCCGCCAAACCATGGCTGACGGGGTAATGGTTATGCCCAACAAGGACCTTGATTTTACCAAAGCCGTCCATTTTGTTTTGGGATATGAAAACCTGTTAAAGGAGAACCTGTTTTTTAAAGCTGAATTGTACTATCAGTATCTGTATGATGTGCCCGTTGAGAACAATGACACAAGTAGTTTTTCCATACTGAACTACAGCTTTGGTTATCCCGACCGGGCCCTTGTGAACCAAGGTACGGGACGTAATGTGGGGGTGGAACTGACACTTGAGAAATATTTCTCCCGAAATTATTATTTCCTGATCACTACTTCCCTTTTCAATTCCAGATACAAAGCCCTGGACGGCATTGAACGTAATACCCGTTACAACAGCAATTACATCCTCAACGTGCTGGGCGGAAAAAATTTCATCATTGGCAACAGCCAAAGGAAAAGGACACTCAGCCTTAATTTGAGGGGAACATGGGCCGGCGGGCAATGGTCAACCCCGATTGACCTTGAGCGTTCAAGGGAGGAGGGAACAACTGTCAGGAATGAAAAACTGGCTTTTTCGGAACGATGGAAAGATTTTATCCGCATTGATTTTAAAATAAGCATCAGCCGGAACAGAAAGCGGGCAACCCATATGCTGGAACTGGACATCCAGAACATCACCAACCAGTTGAATGTAACCAACAATTATTATGATCCGTATTCAGGCAAAATAAAAACGACTACGCAAATGGGAATCGTGCCGGTTTTGAATTACAGGGTTCAGTTTTAAAAGGGTTTTATGCGAAGATAGCCTCATCTGAGGGTTATCCTTTTCCAGTCAGCTAAAAAGGTCAAATGATGACTTATTTCGATTTAAATGACAAAACCAAAACCTGTTGAATAAGGTGGTTATTGGTGCTTGGGGTTTTGATACGGATTGTTGGCAGGTGAAGAAAACAAGCAGGTTTGGCTTACTGAAAACTTTTGTATAAATTTGACATAAATATTCTTTTACCATCATTTTATCTACCATGCTTAAAAAAAATATTGCTAAAATAAAAAGGTTTTTACGTCTAATGAGCACTCTTGCACAAAGAGAAATGCTATCAGATAGTACATTTGGCGAATTGCGAAAAATTGCACACAAAGAAAGTGCTGTCTATATGAAAGATCATTTGCGAACAGCTTTATTGTTTAATGACGATCTTAAATATTGGGCTCATGTTTTCAAAAAAATTCCTGATAATGGTTTGATAATGGAATTTGGTGTCCTTGAAGGCAGAAGTATTGATTTCTTTGCGGGGCTTTTGCAAAAAGCAAATGATAACAGAATCATTTATGAGTCCACTCTAAAAAGCATCAATATTTTATCTACTGTAGGCTGCCGTATTTGACGTCAAGCTTGAAGGGTGTGCAAATATCGAAAATATAAACACTTCAATAAGTTTATGGGTTGCAGAAACA
>CAJVWU010000073.1 GCA_913009755.1 uncultured Bacteroidia bacterium | reverse complement strand
AGGCATCAGGAACATGGTTGCGAAAAGGGCAGTTGCCGAGAGGATAAAGGTTTTCATTGGACAATCATTTTGACAGCGGACACAAATTTAGGACATTATGATTTGGAATTCAAGTTTTTGAGGGAATTTTTTTTCGATTTGATTTTTCCGGGCCACCCGTACCGGCGGCTTCAGCCGCCGAAATATGGCCCCCAGACCCGCCGGGTAGATCAGCCCCGACCGGATTGAATTGGTTCTGACGGGCAAGTGATAAAACGGGCTGATTCCCGGCGGGTCGAAAAGAAAAAAACCCTCTGTTTTTCGACCTGGCGGGTGCAAGGCCACCCGCCGGGTCAGGTCGCTGCTTCTGCCGGCGGGTGAATTCCCATTGGCTTGTCCGGATTTGTAATCCGGACTTTGAGTAGTTTGAGAAATCCCCTCAGAAAGAGGGTGCTTGCTCAGGGGATTTCTCCTCTCTCGCCTGGGGCGAGATCGTCGAAATGACAACATTGTTCTTGGGGGATTTCCCGGTCGTTCCTCCCTACTAATGACAACCCTTGTCATTTCGCTATCCGGGCTTGGGAAGTCTTTCAACCCGGAATGACGCGTAAGTACAGGGCTGTCATTTCGATCCGCTTTGTGTAAACCTATCTACGACGTGAAAGCTCCCCGGTTTTTCGCTTGCGAAAAAACCCATTCGTGTAATTCCTGCCTTGCCGGCCCGCCTTCCGGAGCAACGCGGTGGGCAGGCAGGCAGGCGTTTCATTCGATGATAAATAAATACCGGATATAAAATCATTTATCAATGTCATTTAATAAAATATTTCACAAAGCTTTAAGTGTGGATGCTTAAAGCAGGATGTTGAACGGAACGGGCAGGCTTCAAGAAAGGGAAGCAGCAGATCAGATCCTTTCCATGGCAAAAGCAAAGGCTCCCACAGCCACTGCCCGGGAAGTCCCCATCCGGGTAATGCCCACACCGGTTTTCTTCTGAGGGTAATAGGGTATTTTTTCTTCAGAAAACGGAACATTGACCATGAACCGTTTTTGTGTCAAAAATTCATTCAATCCTTTTTCATTATTCAGGTTGCAGGCCACTATTTCCATGCGGGGGACTGTGCCGCCATCCGGTTTTTTAAACTTCCGGTTCATCGTTTCCACTGCTTTGGGAAGAAACAGGGGGAAGGCCCCCGAAAGTCCGCCACCGATGACAACCAGCCCGTCAATCAGCGTAATGGCATTGGCCAAAGCCTCCCCAAGCACACCGCCAAATTTTCGCCAGGCAACAATGGCTTCTTTTTGAAACCCTTGCCTGTTGCCATCTCCGATTTCAAAAATCATGTCCGGTTCGGGAACTTCTTCAAAAGGAATTCCCGTTTCACCGGCAAACAACCTTTTAATTCCCCTGATGCTCAAGGTTTCCTCCACGGTCCACCCCGGGTTAAAAGGGTTGGCCATCCTGTTGATCTCGGCACCCGCCGAATTATCTCCGGTCATCAACCGGTTGTTGATCACAATCCCCCCCCCAAATCCGGTACCCAGCGTAACGCCCAGCAGGTTTTTGTATTGCTTTTCGATGCCCTGGTTTTTCAGTTTCCGGTTTATTTCGGGCAGCAGCCCGCCGATGGCCTCACCGAGGGCAAACAGGTCACCATCGTTATTGATGAATACGGGAATTTTGAATTGGTTCTCCAGTATTTTTTTCAGCGGTACGCCTCCCCTGAAAAAAGGCAGGTTTTCCAGGTCACCGATGATGCCGTTTTCAAAATCTGCCGGGCCCGGAAAGCTGAAACTGATAGCCGAAGCCGCTTCACCTGTCTTCCGTTTGATTTCACTGAAACCGTGAATTATTTTTTGCAACAGGTCATCCGGATTTTCCGATTTGGCAGGAAGAGTAAAACTTTCTTTCAATACCCTGCCGTTTTTTACAGCACCGAACACCAGGTTTGTGCCGCCGGCATCCAGAACAAGGACCTTGTTTGCCGATTTCTTCATAAAAGGGTTTTGTTCATTAAAAGGATAAAAATAAAGAAAACGTAACCGATTCTATCATAGACCTTTTCAGCTTGTTACGAAACTATAAAGCAGCCGGATTTCCTCCTCCCACAAATCCGTATCGGGGGTTTCGAGGATCATCGGCATATTGTCAAAACGGGGGTCATTCATGATGCGGCGGAAGGGTTCCAACCCCAAAAAACCTTTCCCGATGCTATCGTGGCGGTCAACACGTGAAGCCAGTTCTTTTTTGGAATCGTTGAGGTGCAGGCCTTTCAGGTATTTAAAACCCACGGTCTGTTCAAATTCCTCAAAAGTTGTTTTGTAGCCGCTTTCCGATTTGATGTCGTAACCGGCAGTATAAGTATGGCAGGTGTCGAGGCATACGCCCACCCGGCTTTTGTCGTCAACCAGGCTGATGATGTATTGCAAATGATCAAAACGATAGCCCAGGTTGGTCCCCTGACCGGCTGTGTTTTCAATAACGGCAGTCACACCTTTTGTTTTGTCGAGGGCCATGTTGATGGATTCGGCAATGGTGCGCAGGCATGTTTCTTCGGAAATTTGTTTTAAGTGCGAACCGGGGTGGAAATTGAGCAGTTCCAGCCCGAGTTGTTCGCACCGCTGCATCTCATCCAGGAAAGCCTTACGTGATTTATCCAGGTTTTCCGGAACAGGGTTCCCCAGGTTGATCAGGTAACTGTCGTGGGGAAGGATATGACCGGGACTGTAACCGTATTTTTCACAATTGGCTTTAAAGCCGTCAATATTTTCGCGGGTCAAAGGCGCGGAAAACCACTGCCGCTGATTTTTGGTAAACAGGGCAAAGGCTTTCGCCCCGATTTTGTGGGCATTGACGGGGGCATTTTCCACACCTCCAGAAGCACTGACATGGGCGCCGACGTATTTCATAGGTTCTTTTTTTTAATATGAAGACGGATTCAAAACTAATGCTTTTTTTCACGCCATAACGCGACAGCGAAAAGGTAAATCAAACCAGCAAATCATAATTCCTGATATCCGAAACCTTTTGCCTGATCAGCGACACAAAACCATCAATATCTTCGTTGGTGGTATCCCATGAGCACATCAAACGGACTTCTTTAAAAAACCCCCTCTTGTTGGTGTCCTCACCAACAAACCCTGATCTTTCAAAATCGGGTGATTCGTTCCAGACATGAAAAAAGTATTCCTCCTGAAGTTGCGGGATGAGCGCTGAAGGCATCAACACAAAAATGCCGTTGGCAGTTACTTCCTGCGTTATCTTCAACCGGGGAACCCTGGCAATTTCACCGGCTAATTTTTTGGCCATGCGGTTGGCGTGAAGTGCATTTTTTTTCCACAGGTCATCCGTCAGGTACCGGCCAAACTGGGCGGAGATGTACCTCATTTTGGAATGGAGTTGCATCCCTTGCTTCCGTAGATATTCAAAACCGACAGCTTTTTCTTTTCCGAAAAATACCACCGCTTCACCAAACATCAACCCGTTTTTGGTACCGCCAAACGAGAGCACGTCAACCCCTGCATTTGTTGTGATGTTGCGAAAATCAGTGTTCAGCGAAACCACTGCATTGGCAACGCGTGCACCGTCAATGTGAAGAACCATGTTGTGGCTGTGGGCGAAGTCTGCCAGGGCTTTGATTTCTTCCGAAGTATAGATTGTGCCCATTTCGGTAACCTGCGAAATGGAAATGACTTTGGGCTGTGCATGGTGCTGAAAACCGATGCTGTGCAGGAAGGGTTCCACCTGTTCCGGCCTGATCTTTCCATCTCCGGTTTCAATTTCCAGTATTTTGGTGCCGATAAATTTTTCGGGGGCTGCACATTCGTCTTCGTTGAGGTGGGCTGTTTTGGCCGTAACCACTGCGTGATACGACCGCATCAGTTGCCCTACACCCAACACATTGGCTGCCGTGCCGTTGTAAACAAAATATACGGCTATATCATCGCCGAAATGTTGTTTGAATTTTTTGATGGCGGCTTCGGTAACCGGATCGCTGAGTTCACCATACGCTTCATTGTGTGCAGGGTTTACCTCCTGCAATGCCTGCATAATTTCGGGGCACACACCCGACCAGTTGTCGCTGGCAAAACCTTTTTTCTGCTTCATTTATTTAAAATATGTGATCAATTTGTATGAAAATCGAAAAAGTACTTCTTAAAGTAACCATCTTTCTGTAATAACAGACACATAAATAAAAGCAAAGATAAGTTTTACAGCAATTCATTGGCCAGGTTAGCCAGTTCGGAACGTTCCCCTTTTTCCAGTCGGGTATGGGCGTAGATTTCATGATTCTTGATTTTGTCAATCAGGTAGGAAAGGCCGTTGGACTGGGAATCGAGGTAAGGCGTGTCAATCTGGTAAACATCGCCGGTAAATATAATTTTGGTGTTTTCCCCGGCACGGGTGATGATGGTCTTCACTTCGTGAGGGGTCAGGTTCTGGGCTTCATCCACAATAAAAATTACATTGGAGATGCTCCTTCCGCGGATATATGCCAGCGGCGTGATCAGCAGTTTTTCACTCTCAACGGCATCGTTGATGCGTTTATATTCCTTGTCCTGTTCACCGTATTGGTTTTGGATAAATTTCAGGTTATCCCACAGCGGCTCCATGTACGGGTTGAGTTTCGACTGGATGTCGCCGGGCAGGTAGCCGATGTCTTTGTTGCTGAGCGGCACAATGGGCCTTGCCAGGTATATCTGTTTGAAATTCCGCCGTTGTTCCCAGGCACCGGCCAGGGCCAGCAGGGTTTTCCCTGTTCCGGCTACCCCTTGCAGGGTAACCAGTTTAACCTCGGGGTTCATGATGGCATGCAAGGCAAAAACCTGCTCGGCATTGCGTGGCATGATTCGTGATACCGACCGTTTTTCAACCCGTTCCACACGTTGTGTGATGGGATTATAATAGGCCAGCGCCGAGGACTTATCACTTTTCAAAATGAGGTAATGGTTTGGAAAAGGCTTTTCCATCTCCAGGTCTTCCATACTGCAAAATCCATCCTGATAAAGCTTGTCAACTACTTCGGGGTTAATGTTGTCGAGTGTGGATTTTCCTGAATACAGCGAGTCAATATTTTTGACTTTTCCTGTTTGGAAATCTTCCGCTGTGATGTTCAGCGATTTGGCTTTTAGCCTCAGATTAATGTCTTTGCTGACCAGTATAACCTTTTTCGCGGGGTTATCCTCTTTTATCTTTAAGGCCGCATTCAAAATGCGGTGGTCCGGTTTGTCTTCTCCAAATACAAGTGTAGCATCCTTTCTCCCTTTTTCATACATCACAACTTTAAACCGGCCTTTGTCGGGGCCATTGATGCGCCGCCAGTTGGTCATGGTAAATTTACCGGATATCTTGTCCATGAAACGGATAAACTCACGGGCTTCGAAATTTTTGTTTTCGTTGCCTTTTTTAAAGTTATCCAGCTCTTCCAAAACGGTAATGGGTATGGCTACATCGTTTTCTTCAAAACTGTTTATGGCGTTGTGGTTGTATAGGATTACCGATGTATCCAGGACAAAAATCTTTCTGGCTTTCTTTGTTTCAGGGGGATCACTCTCGGAACCGGCCATTGAATTCGGGATTTAATTAAACATGGAAATTTCGCTGTAAAATTATACGGAATCCGAAGGTACTTTCAAAAGCACATCTTTATTTTCAAACAAAATGTCGTTGACAAAAAATTTGTAACTTTGTAATAAAAGGATATGCCGGAAATATCAAGATTTTATGGGCTGATAGTATATATGCGAATCAAGGATTGAACCCTTTCGGGGTTCTTTAGTTTATTGTTTTATTATCCACGGGTTTTCACCCGCGGTTACTCATATTCATCCCACTACCGCGGGATAGATTGTCCGAAGGACAATAATGTGAATAACCCCGTGCAAAACTCGGGGTTGGTAAAAAAGCTCAAAAAACAACCCCGAAGCGGGTTGAAATTATCAGAATTACTGATAACTAACATTATTCAACCCTTGATTCGCATTATATATGAACTTTAAAGATCATACCCCTCCTCATTTTCATGTTTGGTATGGTGATTATAAAGCGATTGTGACAATTAAAGATAGTATTGTAAAAGGCGAAATGCCACAACGGGCACTAAAAATGATCTTTGATTGGCTGGAGATTCACCGGGCAGGCGTTTCAACTTCCTTTAGGTTCGATATGAGATCACTCACATTACGCCACATACAATATTGCGATACATTTTTCAAAACCTCAAAATAATCTCTGCCGTTTTGTGACGGGTTTTTTATTCGGCGTTTATCCCTAAATTTGTTGTCTAATAAAAACTACCTTTATGCCGGACACAAAGAAACTTTTCCTGCTGGATGCCATGGCGCTTATTTACAGGGCGTATTTCGCTTTCAGCAAAAATCCGAGGATCAATTCAAAAGGGCTGAACACCTCTGCCATTCTGGGATTTGCCAATACTTTATACGATATTTTAAAAAATCAAAAACCCACTCATATCGGTGTGGCGTTCGACATGCGTGCCCCCACCGTGAGGCATGAAGATTTTCTGGAATACAAGGCCAACCGTGAAAAAATGCCGGAGGATATTTCAGCCTCTTTGCCATATATTACGGAACTGATCAAAGATTTTGGCATCCCGTTTCTCGGCGTGGAAGGCTACGAAGCCGATGATGTGATCGGCACACTGGCAAAAAAAGCCGAAAAGGAAGGTTTTTTAACTTATATGATGACTCCGGACAAGGATTTCGGCCAACTGGTTTCGGAAAACATTTTTATGTATAAACCGGCCCGGATGGGAAACAAACCCGAAGTGTGGGGCATTGACGAGGTATGCAGGCGTTACGGGATCAAAACCCCGGAGCAGTTGATTGATATCCTCGGCCTTTGGGGCGATGCCTCGGATAATATCCCCGGTGTTCCGGGCATTGGTGAAAAGAGGGCAAAAGAATTGATAGCCGAATTTGGCTCGGTTGAAAATTTGCTGGAGAATACCGATAAGCTGAAAGGCAAAATGAAAGAGAACCTGGAAAAATATGCCGGCCAGGCGCTGATGTCCAAAAAACTGGCCACCATTATCCTGGACGTTCCCATTGCATTTGACGAGAAAAAACTGAAAATGAGTGATCCCGATCCCGATGCTTTGAAAAAGTTATTTGATGAACTCGAATTCCGGAATTTTGCCAAACGGTTTTTTACCGACCTGTCATTGAAAAATGGTGGACCTCCCGAAGCCGTTCAAACGGAACTGTTTATGGAACCGGATTCAGGAGATGACGGATCTGCCGAAACCGCAGAGATAAAAACCCTTCAGAATACCCCGCATGAATACCACCTCGTGCCATCGGAAAAAGAGGCGAAAGACCTGGTAAACAAACTGAAGACCCATTCTTCCGTTTGTTTCGATACGGAAACCACCGGCCTGAACCCCAACGATGCCGAGCTGGTGGGCATGTCATTTGCCGTGAAACCCCGTGAAGCCTGGTATGTGGCACTTTCTGAAAATTATCACGATGCACAAAAAATCGTACAGCTTTTTAAGCCTGTGTTTGCCGACCCGAAAATTGAAAAGATCGGCCAGAATATCAAGTTTGATATTTCCATATTAAAATGGTATGACATTGATGTAAAAGGGCCCATATTCGATACCATGATTGCCCATTATCTCCTTGCCCCCGGTCTGCGGCACAATATGGATTACCTGGCCGGGACCTATCTGCATTACCGCCCGGTGCCCATTGAAAACCTGATTGGTAAAAAAGGAAAAAACCAGATGAGCATGCGTGATGCCGACATCAATGTGGTGAAGGAATATGCTGCCGAAGATGCGGACATCACCCTGCAACTGAAAGACGTTTTCCTGCCTGAATTAAAGGAAACCGGGACTATGGAACTCTTCAGGAAAATTGAGATGCCACTGATCCCGGTGCTGGCGTCCATGGAGGCCGAAGGGGTGAAACTCGACATTAAAGCCCTGAACGAGTTCAGTAAAGAACTGGAAAAATACATCGGCGAGACGGAAAAAAATATTTATGAAATGGCGGGTACCAAATTTAATATTGCTTCGCCAAAACAACTGGGCGACGTCCTATTTGAACAATTAAAAATTGCCTCAAATCCGAAAAAGACCAAAACCGGCCAATATTCCACCGGCGAAGATATTCTTCAGCGTTTGTCGAACAAACATCCCATCATCAATCAAATACTGGAATACCGTTCGCTCACCAAATTGAAGTCAACTTATGTGGATGCTTTGCCCGAACTGGTAAGCCGGCGTGATGGCAGGTTACATACATCATATAATCAGGCGGTTACAGCCACCGGACGGCTGAGTTCAAACAACCCTAACCTGCAAAATATACCGATCCGTACCGAGCGGGGCCGTGAGATAAGAAAAGCTTTTATTCCCCGAAACGATGACTTTATTCTGCTGGCAGCCGATTATTCGCAGATCGAGTTACGGATCATTGCCCACCTGAGTGGCGACAAAAATATGATCGAAGCCTTTAAACACGGGCAGGACATACACACGGCTACGGCTGCCAAAGTATATGGTGTGAACCCGGATGAAGTAACACGCGACATGCGGAGAAATGCCAAAACGGTCAATTTCGGGTTAATATACGGCATCTCGGCTTATGGCCTTTCACAGCGGCTGAACATTTCCCGAAAAGAAGCGGCGGAAATCATCAACAATTATTTTGAGCAATACCCGGGCATTAAAAAATATATGGAAGATCAAATTGCCTTTGCACGCCAACACGGCTATGTGGAAACCATCATGGGACGGCGGCGTTATCTGAAAGACATCAACTCGGCCAATGGTGTTGTCAGGGGATTTGCCGAACGGAATGCGGTCAATGCACCCATTCAGGGCTCATCGGCCGATATGATCAAAATCGCCATGATTGACATTTTTGAAGCTTTCGACCAAAAGAATTTTAAATCGAAAATGATTTTGCAGGTGCACGACGAACTGGTCTTTGACGTCCATAAAGATGAGGTGGAAAAGATTAAAAAAATCGTGAAAGACAACATGGTCAATGCCATTAAGTTGGATGTTCCCATGGTGGTGGATATGAATACAGGGGAGAACTGGCTGGAAGCGCATTAAGATTTTTGATTTTCGATGTGAGGATTCTTTATGTGTTTGCCCTGACCTGACAACTGAGAACCAAAACCTCAATTTATAATGAGTAAAAATACCCGAAACCCTATACTCGTTTTATCGGATACACCTGTGAAAATATAACACTTTAATATTGATATATAAATAGTTAAATACGTTTAAAAAATCAGGGTTTAATGTGTTAAATAATTCACATTCATTTTGTTATTTAAACCAGAAATAAATTAGCCCCTACATATCTGACCGACTTCGATAATATGCTAAAAAGCATATTTTTGCCACGTTTTTCAATATCAGTAACAACAAAAATATGCGTTATGGACTTATCAGTCAATTATTTGGGATTAAAAATCAAATCACCCATAGTAGTTGGGAGTTCCAGTATTACCAATTCGGTTAGAAACCTGATAAAAATTGAGAACAGTGGAGCCGGTGCCGTGGTCTTAAAATCAATTTTCGAGGAAGAAATCTACAACGAATACCGCAGTATCCTTGAAAAAGAAAAGAACCTTGAGTTTCCTGACACACGGTTTCTGGATTATTATGACTACAAGATCAAGGCCGATAACATCAACAAATATTTAAACCTGATTAAAGAGGCTAAAAAGGTTTTAACCATTCCGGTGATTGCCAGTATAAACTGCGTGAGCGACCATGAATGGAATTTCTTTGCAAGGAAATTACAGGATGCCGGTGCCGATGCCATTGAACTCAACCTTTTTATCCTGCCTTCCGATTTTACAAAAACCTGTGTTGAAATTGAGAATATTTATATGCGCATTATTGACAAAGTGAAAAATGCAGTTACGATCCCGGTATCGGCAAAAATGAGTTATTACTCGGCTGACCTGGCTGCATTTGTGAAACGCGTGTCGGAAAGTGGCGTTGCCGGTGTGGTTTTATTCAACAGGTTTTTCCATCCCGACTTTGATATTGATAAGTTCGAAATCATTCCAAGTAACGTCCTGAGTCGTTCTTCAGACCTTGCCATTTCATTGCGTTGGATGTCAATTCTGTCAGGACGTGTGAGTAGTGATCTGATTGCTTCCACCGGTGTTCACGACGGAGCATCCGTTATCAAGGAAATACTGGCCGGTGCCGATGCTGTTCAGGTGGTATCTGCGTTATACAAAAATGGAATAGGATCAATCACTGACATGATCGAAGAGATGAAAGCCTGGATGGAGAAACACGGTTTTGAAAAAATAGATGATTTCAAAGGCAAAATGAGCCAGGTAAACAGCCCCAACCCTGCCGAATATGAAAGGGTCCAGTTTATGCGCTATTTTGAAGGGAAAAAATACGACCTAGGATAATTTAAATCAGGAGGAATCAATATCATGAAAAATTTAACATTTTCAGAAAAACTGGGCAGATTTACCGTTAGCTGGATATTTTTAATGCTTGTCTGGATCGCATTTACCAGCACGTTTGCATCACAGGAACTGATTGTCGGTGTGTTCACCACAATGGTTATTGCCTTATTAAGCGTACGACTGTTTACCTGTTGTACCATCTCCATCTTTAATCCGGTGAAAGTTTTCTGGATGATCTGGTATCTCATTATATTTTTGAAGGCCCTGGTTGAGTCAAATTTTGATGTGGCCCGCAGGGTACTGACCCCTTCTTTGCCCATTAACCCTGGAATCGTAAAGTTTAAAACCAAACTGCAAACGCATTATTCAAAGATGGTTTTGGCCAACAGCATAACACTGACTCCGGGAACATTAACCGTTGACGTGGTCGGCGACACCTTTTATATTCATTGGATTGATGTAAAAACCACTGATCCTGAAAAAGCCTTTACTGATATCGCCGGGCAGTTTGAGAACATATTATTAAAAATCTTTTAACCATGACCTATATCATTTATATCGCATTTATCTTCATGGCGGCCGGATTGATTTTTTCCGCCATAAGATTTGTAAAAGGGCCCACAGCCGGTGACCGGACAGTAGCCCTTGATACGCTGACAACAATTGGTGTGGCAGCCCTTGTGTTGTTGGGATATGTGTTTCAACGTTTCGTTTACATTGATGTAGCCCTGGTTTACGCCGTTCTGGGCTTTATCGGGGTTATTGTCATTGCCAGATATTTGGAGGGGGCCTTATGAGTATATTAGAAATTATTGGCGGAATACTGATTCTTATCGGAAGTGCTTTTCTTTTTCTGGGTGCTTTGGGAATTTTCCGAATGCCTGATGTTTACAACCGCCTTCAGGCAGGTACCAAAGCCACTACCCTGGGGGGCATGAGCCTGGTTCTTGGTGTGGGTTTTCTGGAACCTTCATGGATGTTGAAATCGTTGATTATTATCATCTTCATCGCCTATTCAAACCCCATCAGTTCGCATGCGCTGGCCCGGGCCATGTACCGCAGGGGGCATTATCCATTGATTAAGGACAAGGATAAGGAAAAGATGGATGCTTATCGCGAAGTTGTTCCACATAAAACAAAAGAGGAGGAAAAATCATGATCTATTTTATTTTAATTTCTGTCCTGGTCGTGCTGATTATCGGTGCTGCCGTTTATGCCATCCGGCAAAAAGACCTTTTGTATGCCGTTATAGCAACCGGTATTATCAGCCTGATCCTTTCCATTTTGTTCTATATGCTGCAGGCTCCTGATGTGGCACTTACCGAGGCCGCCATCGGGGTTGCACTCACAACGATTATTTTCATTATTACCATCCGGAATACCGTAAGGTTCGAGGATGAACGTGATAAAAAAGACAAATTTAAATCAGCAGTGAAATGAAGAAAATTATCGTAATCATATTGCTGGGAACTTTAGGGTTCTATACTGCACACACCTTTTTTGATATCGGGTTTGGGTTTCCCCATTTTGAACATGGCATAAAAGATGTTTATCTGCAAAAAACAGTCAGCGATTTAAAAGTTTCCAATACCGTAACAAGTATTGTTGTAAACTTCAGGGGTTTTGATACCCTGGGTGAAGTGACCGTCCTGTTTTTAGCGGTTACGGCTTTGGGGGGTATTCTTTATAAGAGAAGGCATGAGGTTGGGGAACGTTCGGTTCTGTTTTCAGCCAGCAGCATTGTCACTTCCGGATCAAAACTTCTTTTTCCGGCCATTATACTATTGGGCGTGTATGTTTTTATTCATGGCCACCTGTCGCCTGGTGGTGGTTTTCAGGGAGGTACAATTATCGCAACAGGTTTCCTGCTCATGCTTTTGACTTATGAAAACTATTCGGTCAACCACACGGTTTTGTCCCTGGTGGAATCGCTGGCCGGAATTGCGTTTGCAGGTATCGGGCTGCTTGGTTTTATGCATGGCGGCACTTTTCTTCAGAATTTTATTGAGCCGGGTGTGTTGAACAATCTTTTCAGCGGTGGCGTCATCCCGATCATTTACATCATGGTTGGCTTTAAAGTAGGTGCCGAGCTGACCGGTGTAATTTATACTGTTTTACACGAAAAAGGATAAACCGATGAATAATACATATTTTGATTTACTGGATTACATGATTTACGGCACGGCCATCCTGATCATATTAATTGGTTTGTATGGTGCATTGGTGAAGAAATCATTGATTAAGATTGTCATCGGCCTGTCGGTTGTTGATTCCGGGGTAAACCTTTTAATTGTTGCCATCGGTTATCTCAAAGGAGGGACAGCCCCGATTTTTTCGCCTGGCTATCTGGCCAATCCCATTAAAATGGTTGATCCTGTTCCTCAAGCCCTGGTGCTTACAGCCATTGTTATCGGCTTTGGGGTTACAGCCGTTGCCTTAGCGCTGGTAATCAGGCTATACAGGCATCATGGTACGCTTAATATTGACGAAATAAAAGATTTAAAATGGTAGGAACTCCGGTATTATTTATAGTGATTCCCCTTTTGGCGGCTTTTTTGATCCCGCTTTTAGGGATGCTTTGGAAAGAACTGGTCAGGATTGTTCCCGGGCTTGTACTGGCTTATATGCTCGTGCTTTCTGTAAACCTGTTAAACCATGTGCTGATTTACGGACCCATTGTTGAGGTGATTGCCGGTTGGCGCCCACCTTTGGGTATCAACCTGGTCTTTAGTGCGTTCTCGGGGTTCCTGGTCACCCTGGTGGTCTTTATGGGATTATTGATCTGGGTTTACAGCTACCGCTTTAAAAGAAATGTGGACTTTGAACCGGCCAAAAAGTATTTCCTTTTGCTGATGATGTTGATCACCGGTTCGGTGGGGATCATTCTTACCGGCGACATCTTCAACATGTTTGTTTTTATTGAAATTACCGGCATTTCAGGTTATGCTTTAACGGCATTTTATACAGGCCGCGACAGTGCCGAAGCATCCTTCAAATATCTTATGCTGGGCTCCATTGCTTCCACCTTTCTTTTGCTGGCCATCATGATTATTTACTCACAGGTGGGTACTTTGAACATGGCTGACATTGCAAGCAAAATGCACACCATAAAGCCTGTATATAAAATCATATCATTCATCTTTTTCATTACCGCCATTGGTATTGAAGCCGAAATATTTCCGCTTAACGGATGGGCGCCTGATGCTTATACGGAAGCCCCCGGCCCGGTGGGTGCCGCTTTCGCCGGAATTGTTGTGAAAGCTTCAGTTTATGCTATTGTCAGGTATGTTTATACAATATTTGATCTTTCGGGGGCGTATGATTTTCTGATTCTCATCGGTTTGATCACCCTCATCATGGCAGAAACGGCAGCCATCAGGCAGGAACGCCTCAAAAGAATGCTGGCCTATTCCAGTATCGGCCAGATGGGGCTGGTAATGGTTGCTTTCGGTATGGGTACCGAAGAAGGTGTTTTTGCAGCTCTTTTCATGATTTTGAACCATGCCATCATCAAATCACTTCTTTTCTTTTCGGGAAGCTACCTGGTTTACAACTCAAAGCATAAATACATTAAAGAAGTCAACGGCATGTCAAAATATCTGCCCATCACCTCCCTGCTGTTTGCACTTGGCGCTTTTGCCATTGTCGGTCTTCCGCCCTTTGCGGGGTTCTGGAGCAAACTTTCAATGCTGACGGCTGCTGCCGACAGCAACATGCTGTTTATCATTGCACTGGTGCTCATTGTTAGCGTGGTGGAACTGGTTTATTACCTCAGGGTTGTCAACCGGATTTATTTCTTTAACAAAGAAGAAAAAACAGAGCCTAAAAAACCGACATTCAATGCCTTGATTGTCATGATTACCCTGGGTGCCCTTATTCTTGTTATCGGGTTTTATCCGGATGCCATTACCGGGATACTCCATAAAGCTTCGGCTGATTTAATGGATAAAGGACAATATATTCATGATGTTTTATCACTTAATAAATAGTAAGCAAATAAGATTATGGAAATGAACTATATAATATTGGTTGTTTTCCTCGGCGGTGCGTTGCTGACCTTTTTTGCCGGGAAAATAAATAATGTGTTACAGGATATCCTGTTCCTCGCATCAATTCTGGTGCCGGCATCCCTCTTTTTTGCTTATGTGCATGCAGGAAATATTTTCAACCTCACACTGGGCGGTATCCATCTTAGCCTGGGCATCAATGCCATGAGTTGGTTGTTTGCTCTCATCGTGTTGGGACTGGGGTCAATGGCCGCTTTTTACAGTGTATCTTTTATGAAAGGGAAAGAACGCCGCGGATATTTTTATTTCAATTTCATCCTGACCATTATGGCCATGACGGGGATTCTGATGAGCCGCGACCTGGTTTCTTTCTTTATTTTCTGGGAAATTATGACCTGGTCTTCTTATTTAATGACTGTTTACAACGGGAAAGATGTTCAGACGGTCGGGATTAAATATTTTGTGTTCAGTGCCATTGGGGCTTATGCCATGCTGATGGCCATTGTAGTCATTCATTCCATCAACGGTAGTTTTATGATTGAGGACCTGGTCCGGTCGTTTCCTGAAATGCCAGTGAACATGCAAATTTTAATTCCTGTTCTGCTATTAACCGGCTTTGGGGTAAAAGCTGCCATAATGCCTTTGCATGTCTGGGCACCGGGTGCTTACAGCAATGCACCCATGGCTTATACAAGTATTTTTTCAGGTGCCTTGTCCAAGATGGGGATTTACGGGATGGTTATCGTCATGGTCAGTCTGTTGTCGTATGTTCCCGAAGGATATTGGTTCCGTGAAGTCATTGCCTGGATGGGTGGTATTACTGCAGTTATCGGAACATTGTGGGCCATTAAACAGGATGATGCAAAAAAATTACTGGCTTATTCTTCAATTGCCCAATTGGGATACATTATTGTGGGAATTGGTATCGGGACACCGCTGGCCATGATGGCCGGTTTGTTTCTTGCCGTAGTGCATGCTCTTTTTAAAGGCACATTGTTTTTGGCTGTCGGAGCAATTGAACGCCAGACAGGAACAAGCAACTTCAGGGAAGTTACCGGTTTGATACGGAAAATGCCCTGGACGTTTGTCGCTTCCCTTATTTCAATCATCTCTCTCGCCGGTATTCCGCCTATGGGTGGCTTTGTTGGCAAATGGATGCTTTACGAGTCATTGCTTACCAGTAATCATTATTTACTGGTTATCGTCATTTTCTTTTCCAGCACGGCCGCCTTTCTGTATTGTTACAAATTTTTATTCGGGTTTTTCCTGGGTCAGGAAGAAAAAGAGTGGGCAAACGTAAAAGAAGCGCCTGTCCTGATGGTTGTCCCTATGTTAATTCTTTCTTTTTTCTCCTTTCTTTTGGGGACTTATCCCGGAATCATCTTAAAACCTATTGATGCAGGGATGCAGTATCTGGGATACGGTATCACCCAGAATCATTTATGGCAAACCTCTGTAATCTTCAATACATGGGGAAACCAGGTCGTACTGCAACCGCTGCTCTATTCCATTATTGCTATTTTCCTCTTTTTCCTGATCTTCTTAACCATAAAAAGTTTCAAACAAACCCGTTATGTAACCACAAAAGACATCAGTTCATCGGGTGAAGTGCCGAAAGAACACGAAAACCTTACTTTTTCGGTGGACTTTATGCAGCCTTTTATGCGTGCTGTTGAACCGGTTATGCGCAGGCAGATTGATAAATATTATACCGGGCTCGCCAATGGGCTGGAAGCTTTGTTTGATTTTATGAGAAAAATTTATACGGGCAACGGACAAACTTATGCTATTTACGTTATCGTATTTGTAGTGATCCTGTTGCTTTTTAAAGATATTTTGTTCTAACCTTTAATTGACGGATCAATGAATGAACTATGGTTTGATATAATGGGAGCGATCGTAACGGTTATTGTTGCGTTTGTTGTTGGCATTACATACATGGGTTTAAGCCGGAAGATCACGGCAAGGGTTCAAAACCGGAAAGGCCCGCCTTTTTATCAAAATTTTATTGATGCATTAAAGCTGGCATCCAAAACATCGGCAATTCATCATGGATTTATGCAGCATGTGGGGCCTGCATTTATGATGATCACATCCATCATGTCAGTTTTGATTATTCCCGTGCTGAGAGGCAATGCATGGTTTGTAAACCTGAACTTTCACGGGGACTTAATATTTATCTTATACATTATGGTTTTCGGGCCTCTGGGAATGGCCCTGGGTGCAGGGCAAACCGGTAATCCCAATTCTGCGATCGGAGTTACACGTGGTTTAAGCCAGATGGTTGGATTTGAAATACCGTGGGTTATGGCCCTGGTTGCGTTGATGATGCAATATCATACCACTTCTATCGTAGATTTAATGAACGTGCAAATTCAGAGTGGTATGTGGTTGATGTTCTCATCCCCGTTTGCATTTATCGCTGCCGTGATGGCCATGTTGGGCATGTTCAGGTATTCCCCTTTCGATATTGTCGGTGCACCTCAGGAGCTGGCTTCGGGGCCCATGTCGGAAAATGGTGGTAAATATCTGTTTACATTAATGTCATCAGGATCCATTTTCGCTTTTGCCAAACTTACCCTTTATGTTGATTTATTTATGGGAGGCGCAGGAAACCTCGTTGAATTGGTCATCAAAACATTTGCCCTTTACCTTATCCCAATGCTTTACGGCGTAACAAGCCCACGGTACAGGACTGAGCAATCCATCAGGTGGTTTTGGGGATGGCCGACATTTTTCGGCTTTCTCGCTATAATTTATGCGGTGGTTTTTTAAACAAGACAACAAAATGATTAACGATAAAAATTCACAAAAAATAGTTGATTTTATCAGCAACTGGGCACGGAAACATTCCATTTGGGTGCTTGGATACGGAACGGGATGCGGGGCTATTGAAATCCCGCCGACCATGACTTCGCGTTATGATGCCGAACGCCTGGGGATAAGAGGGGCAGCCACACCGCGCCAGGCCGATGTATTGTTGATTACAGGATACCTCACCACCAAAACCCTGAAAAGGGTAATCCGTGTTTACGAACAGATGCAGGACCCAAAATATGTGGTTGGGTTTGGCTCTTGTACAATCAATGGGGGAATGTATTACGATTCCTACAATACCATTAATGTACTTGACAAGTATCTGCCGGTTGATGTTTACATTAACGGTTGTATGCCTCGTCCTGAGGCGGTTTTGTCGGGATTTGGAAAACTTCAGCAACTCATCGGCGAAGGAAAAGCCAATGGGGCAACTAAATATAAAGAAAACCTCGAATGGTACCGGGCTAATCAGAAAAAGGTGATCCCCAACTGGGTAATGCCTGAGTATAACTGGTAATTGCCCTGCCCTTTAAGGCGGAGATAAGAGAGAACAAAATTAATTACCCTGCCCTTCAGGGCAGGGATGGAATAAAAAAACAACATGCAGGAAAAGAAAATAAAAAACAAGATAATCAAACGGGTTAAAACCAATTTCAAGGATGCCAGAGACCGGAATGATTTTAAATATAACCGTTTGGATTTTTCGGTAAAAAAGGAAATCATCCCTTCTGTTCTTTTTTATTTAAAAGATGAAATGGGGTTTATCCATCTGTCGCATATCAGTTGTGTTGACTGGCTTGAGGAAGGCGAACTCGAAGTGGTTTTTATTTTATGGTCGCCCGAAGAAAAGATCAAGGTTTTTGTCCGTACCCGTCTTGACCGGGATAATCCGGTAATGGATAATTTGGACATGATCTGGCGACAGGCCAACACTTACGAAAGGGAATTGCGTGAGATGTATGGAATACAGTTTACCGGTTTGGAAGCCCCTGATGAATTTATCCTGGAAGACTGGCAGGGCCCGCCACCCATGCGCCGTGATTTTGATACGGAAGCTTATTCAAATGAAACTTATTTCCATCGTCCGGGCCGGGAAGATGCAGAGGATGTGAGGGAAACAATTACAAAACGTTCGGGGGAAGACATTCCTGATTTTGCAAAAAAATACTCAAGGTAAAATGAGAGAAAAAGCAACAACTTTATATTTCGGCCCCCAGCACCCGGGTATTACCGGTAACATGATGATCCGGCTGAAAGTGGAAGGCGACACCATTGTGAAAGCGACAATCGAGGTTGGTTACCTTCACAGGGGTTTTGAAAAATTGCAGGAGAAACGCAACTGGCTGCAAAGTTTTACGCTGTTGTGCCGCTTCTGTGTTCCCGAACCCGATCCCGTTGAAGAGTCTTATGCCCGTGCCGTAGAATTGCTCGAAGGACGTGAAGTTCCCGAAAGGGCAAAATATATTCGGGTTATGATGCTCGAACTGGCACGTATGGGAGCTTACATGCTTTGGTACGGCGGGCAAAATGCATCACTGGGGCTCTATACCATGGGCCAGTGGAGTGTGGGTGACCGTAACTATATCCTTGACCTATTTGAAGAGTTGACCGGCGGCCGTATCTATCACATGTACATCTGGCCGGGCGGTGTGCGCAGGGATTTGCCGGAAGGCTTTGCAGATAAAGTCCTGCGTACCATGGATTATTTTGAGAAAAGGTTAAAAGATTATGATGACCTGATGTTCTCAAGTACAATTTTCCGGAAAAGAACACAAGGCATTGGCATCATTCCAAAAGAAAAAGCAGTCGAATGGGGCGTTGTCGGCCCGGTATTGCGTGGCTCGGGTATCCACAGCGATATACGTATTGACGATCCTTATGAAGTTTATGATAAGCTTGATTTTATCGTTCCGACTGAAGAAGGCGGTGATATCTGGTCAAGGGCACTGGTGCGCCGGCAGGAAGTCCGGCAGTCAATCCATATTATCCGCCAGGTAATTGAAAAAATGCCACAGGGTGAATATTACAACCGTATCCCCAACCCCCTGAAGTGGGCTTTACCCAAAGGTGATGCCTATGCCCGTACCGAAGCCGTTCGTGGCGAAGTGGGTATGTATATTGTCAGCGACGGTAGTATTCATCCGCGCAGGACACATTTCCGTGGCGCGGCTTATGTGCATGCCATTACCTTGCTTGAAAATCTGCTGGTAGGGGAAAATATTTCTGACGTAGCAGCAATTATGAATAGTCTGGGCACTTGTCCGCCGGAAATTGAGAGATAAGAGAGTTACCCTCCTCCGCTGTGCATAGGCGGGCAGGCGGTCAGGCGGGCTTTAGGACGGGGAGATAAAAAGAAATAACACAAAAAGATATGAGCTTTTTTGATTTACAAGGTACTTTAAAACCACTGACTGCACTCAGGCAGTTCGGAAGGAAACCACATACAATTTCTTATCCTAAAGAGTCGAAAGAGGCTGCCGATCGTTATCGGGGATTTCACTATAATAACCTGGAAGAATGTATTGGTTGCGGTAACTGTTCTACAATTTGTCAGAATGCTGCCATTGACATGATTCATCTCGAAGGAATTGAAGGTGCCAAAGGTGATACCGGCCTGCGTCCGCGGATTGACCATGGCCGCTGCTGCTGGTGTGCCTTGTGTGTTGAGGTTTGTCCTACAGGCAGCCTGAGCCTTACCAAAGATTACCTTTATGTGAGCGATGATCCTGATTCTTTCCTCTGGATACCCGGAAAAGACAACCCGAAAGGTGAAGAAAGAATCTCGTTCTTCAGCACCGAAGAAACATCCCTGAACGTATTTGATCGGGTACCCATGCCTGAGATTGAAGGCAAAGAGCGTGTGAAAAGTTTTGCTGAGGTGGTGTTGGGATACAACGAAGAACAGGCCCGTGCCGAAGCCAGCCGTTGTATCAGTTGTGGTATTTGCACCGAAGTATGTCCCGAGCACATGCATATCCCCGAATACATCAATGCCATTGCCACAGGAAACGATAAAGATGCCGTACGCATCATATACGACAACAACCCGTTACCCGAGATGTGCGGTAAGGTCTGTACCCGCCGGTGTGAGGATGTCTGTGCCATTAAACACCGTGGCGAACCCATTGCCATCCGCTGGCTGAAACGTTACGCCACCGAAACCGCTGAAACGGCTGGGATCACCAGGGAAATTGTAAATCCGGAGATCAGGGAGCCAAACGGTAAAAAAATCGGTAT